>QNYP01000025.1 GCA_003978675.1 Hydrogenothermus sp. | reverse complement strand
ATCAATCTCCATTATCAATTTTTATGCCAATTATATAAATATAGATTTAAATTAATGTCAAGCTTATACTAGGAAGCATAATATTATAAATATTTTAAGAGGGGTAGATTTCACATTTATATAGAAGTCCAAGTTTGAATTCTATATTTTTATCTGGGTATAATTTGCTTACTGCTTTTAGGTAGTATTCTTTTTGTTTTTTGTAAGTTGATAGAATTTTTTCTTTTTCTTCTTTTGATTCGTATTTGTTTGTTTTGTAATCCATAACTATTATTCTGCCATTTTTTTCATAAACTATGTCTATTCTTCCTTCTATGTATGTATTTTCTTCATAAAGGGTAAATGGCAACTCTCTAAATAAAATTTTTGAGGTTCTTAGTTCATTATGGAGAGGGGAATTTTCAAAATTTTGTAAAATTTTTAAAGCATTATTTAAAACAATTTCTCTTATATTTTCTGGAATGATTGTTTTCTTTTTGTTTAACAATTCTTCAACTTTTTTTAATGAAAAATTATTAAAATCTAGAGATTCTAAAATATCATGAACTAATATACCTGTATAAATAGCAGTATTTTCTTCTTTGTTTTGAGAAAGTGGAATTTTTACTTCCTCTTCTTTCTGGTGTTCTTTCATTATTTGGGAAACAGATTTAAATCTTTGGCTTTGTAATGCCTGTTCATATTTTTCCTGCCTTTCTTTTTCCAGTTTTATTATATTTTTCAGTTTTTCTTGTATATTTTCTGTTTCTTTTTTTAAGTTTTCTCTTTCTGAAGGTAGAATTTGAAGCTTTTCAAAATCTACATCTTCTTCATTGATTTTATAATTTACTTCTTTAAATGTTTTATTTAACAAATTTTTATATGAGCTTGTTCGTGGTTTTCCACTTGCTATAAATATAAGTTTTTCTTTTGCTCTTGTTATTGCTACATAAAATAGTCTTTCTTGTTCATTTTTTATTTTTTCCTTTAGGTCTTTTTCGTAAGTTTTTATTTTTTTGCTGACTGTCTTGTTTTTAGGAAAGTATAATAAGGGTTTTCCATTTTTTATGTGAATTTGGTTTAATTCTATCTGCCAAGGTTCCTGGGATACTAAAGGAATTATAACAACTTTGCTTTCTAGTCCCTTAGATTTATGCATTGTTAAAAGCTTAACAGCGTTTTCAAATCTTTCCTCTACTTCTTGATGTGTATTAGTTTCCATATATAGAATAAAGTCCCTTAGAGAAAGTCTTTCTAAAGTTTTTTTCTTAGCAATGGTCTTTAATTTCTTTAGATTTTCTACTTTTTTTGTTCCTTCTAACATTAATGAATATGTTTCTAAAAGGTCTGTTTTTTGATAAATCTCATCTATTATTTCTTCAACTGTTAGATTGTATTTATTTTCAATAATTTCTCTTATTACCTTAAGGTTTTCATTTTGAATATTTTCTAGAGATAAATTTTCTTTATTTTTGTACAAAAATAAATCATCTGCAAAAATTAATGGTGATTTTAGAACTTTTAAAAGTATCAACTGTCTTCTGGGATATTCTATAAGTTTTAGTATGTTTATGATTGTTTTTATTTCCTCTTTTTCAAATAGGTTATTATTTAATGTTGAATCTACAGGTATATTGTATTGAGCTAAGGTTTCTTTAAATATTTTTAATTGGCTGTTTTTTCTAAGCAAAATCATTATATCGCTAAATTTATGATTTTCTTTTAATAGATCTTGAATTAGTTTGACTGTATATAATGCTTCTTGTTTGATTAGCTCTTCCTTTTTTGTTTTTGTTGTTTTTAGATTTATAAGTTTTATATAGCTATTTTGTATTTTATTTTTATGTTTAACAGATTTTTTAAATTTTTTATCAATATGACTTAAAAATGTGTTGCTGGAAAGCAATTTATTAAAAAATTCAACTAAAATTTGGCTACTTCTATAATTTGTGTCTAAAACTTTATCTTTGAATTTATTTTTATCTAAAAATTGGTAATAAGTATTTAAATTTGCATCTCTCCATGTGTATATGCATTGTTTAGGGTCTCCAAAAACATAAATATTTTGGTTTGAGATTTTTTCTATGATTTGGTTCTGGATAATATCTGTATCTTGAAACTCATCTATGAATATATATTTAAAGTTATTTTTTAATTTGTTTTTTATATCTTCATTTTTAATCAGTTCTAGCATTTTTTCTAAAATGTCATTGAAATCTATTAACTTTTCTTCATCTTTCAATTTTTTTACAAACCTTAGATATTCAAAGAATTTTTTTAGAAGTATATTTGCATTGTAGTCTAGAGCTTTTTCTTTAAGTTTTTGTGTTTTTTCACAAATTTGTTTTTCTAATTTTTTAAAATTTTCATCGTTTTTTAAAGGTTCTATTTGACTTTCATAAAACTTTTTTTCATCTTTTTTTAGTTTTTGAGGACTTTTAAAAAATAAAAAATCATTTATGTTAGGTAGATTTATATTTTTTCCTTCTTCTAATGCATTTCTTATATCAAAAGGGGATACTTTGAAAAATTTAGAGTTGTATTCTTTTTTTATTTCGTTTAATAAATTACCGTAATTTTTAAACAGTTCATTAATTAATTCTTTTAACTGATTTTGTAAAATCTCAATTTCTTGTTTCTGTTTTTCTAAGTTAACTTCGTAAGGCTTTAATTTTAATTTATTCTTGTAAAGTATTATAAATATTTCCTTTATTTTTTCTGATTTTCCTTCAAATGTTTTTATTATTTCATGCCACTGTTTTTTTTGATTTTTATTTTTTTCAAAGTCTTCTTCTATCCATTTTTCAAATATCAAGTCTAGAAAGCTATCTAAATTGTTTGAGATTATATTAAAAGAGTTATCGATTTTTGACTGCTCTGGATATTTTTTTAAAAGCCTTAGAAAGACACTATGAAAAGTGCCTATATATCCACTGTCTATAAATATTAGTTCTTTATGGAGTTTTTTCTTATCCTCTTCAGGGACTTTTGGATTTATCAGAATATTTTTTATTTTTTCATAAAGTTTTTCTTTAAGTTCTGTAGCTGATTTTTCTGTAAATGTTAATATTAAAAGATTTTTTAAAGATACTTTTTCTGTAAGGATTTTTTCTAAAACTTTACAAACTAAGTTGTGTGTTTTCCCTGTTCCTGCAGAAGCTATATAGTTTATGTTTGGCATGTACAAATTCCTCTTAGACTTTTATTGTTGATATCAATTTCTTCGCTTGCACCAGTCCTAAATATTTTCGTATATATTCACTATTAGAATATTTATATGTTGTCATAAATTCACTATCTGTTAATTGCCTTAGGTACTCTAGAGTTTTGTTAAATTCTTCCTTAATTTTAAGTTGCTTTTCTACGGAAATTTCAGGTTCAAAGAAAACTTGTATAGGATGTGTTCTGTAAGGCTTTTCTGTTAAAATTCCATCAACCCCAAGTTCTTCTATTAGATATAATCCTGCTCTACCTTCTCTACTTCCTGTATCTATAGTTCTAATCCAGAGGATATTAGATTTTATCTTTTTATAAAGATAATCGTTTACAAAGTATATTTCTTTTTCATATTCTCCTTTTGATTTATTGTATTTATTTGCATTTAATAAAACTACTTTATTATTTCCTTTGTTCCTTAAAACTTCATCTTTCATTAAATAAAAAGAAATGTTTAAACAGTTATTTTTGTTTTCTTTTATATATTCTTCAAATTCATTTCCTGCCATATAGTTATAATCTTTTTTTAGAACTATGTTCTTTTGTCTTATTCCATTTTTAGATATTTTAAGTGCTTTAAATTTTATAGGCTCATATGAAGGTTTATCTTTTTTTTCAAAAAAAAAGATTCCAATATTTATTCCTGTGCTTTCAAATACTTTATCTTCTATGAGATAAGCTTTTCTTATCAAATAGTAAGGTAAAAACCTTTTTCGTATCTCATTTGACCCTGATTTCCCATATATAAAATTTGTAGGAATAATATATATCATTTTTTTTAGATTTGCCTTTAAGTCATTAAATAGAGCTATCTGATATAAATCTTGTAATTTCTTTTTCTCTCCTTGAAAATATTCGAGATATTTTTTATAGCCATCTTTATGCTTATGTTTTTTGATGTATCCAATATATAAATAAGGAGGATTTGTTATATGAAATACTGGTAAATTTTCTTTTAGTAATTCCTCAGGAAAATCTTTTAAGTTGTCCCTTTTCTTTATATTTTGCTTTGCTAATTTTATGGGTATATTAAATTCTTTTGTAGCTCTTTCTATCATATAATTAACCATTTCTTCTTGAATATCAAAAAGCTTTATATGTTTTTCAAAAAAATCTATTCTCTCATTGGTAGGTATTATTTCCAAAATAGGGAATATTAGGTTTCCTTTTCCTGCATATAAATCTATCCATATATAATTGTAAAGTTCTTTTTTTATTTCAGGTAGTATAAATCTGTAGCAAACATCAACAGGTGTTAGATGTTCTCCATAATATCTTTTATTTTCTTTTAATGTTTTAAGCATTTTTCAAATCTTCTAGAAGTTTTATAAATCCTTTTGTATTTACAAAAAAATTGTTAGGATTAATTTTTAAAACTTCTTCTATATCTTTTTTTTGTCTCTTTATTTTTTCTGATAAGTTTTTATGCACAAAGTGATGTAAATAAAGCCCATCAATAAATGAAAGATAATGAACGTTTTTATATTTTTCTTTTTGTTTTATGAAATCTATAAGTTCTCCAACTTGTTTATCTTGAGCTCCACCTTTGTTATGTATATGTTTAGCTTCTCCTACTATATGATGGTTGTTGTAGACGATATAAAAATCTGGTATTTTATTCTGATGATTTCTTCCAAAATCATATTTTATGTTTAGTTCTTTTTTAATTTCCTTCCAGTTGTTTTTTCCTATAAAAATAACTTTTGTATTTAATATATTTCTTACTATGTCCAAAATTTTAGATTTAAATTTAGAGCCTTTACTACGAGAACTTCCACTATCATAAAGAGCTTGTATTGAAACATTAGTGTATCCAAATTTTTCATATAAACTTCTTCTTCGTTCGCAAAATTTATCAAGCAGAATTTTTAATAAATTGTTTTTATTAGAAAGCTCTAAAAATGTTCCATATTGGACATCTAGACTTTTCCAATATGCAACAAATTCTGTGTAGTTTATATTTTTAACACTTACAAGTATTTCTTCTATTTTTGATATAATTTCGTCAATTCCATTGTTTATATTATTATTTTTTAAGCAACAATAGGTAGTAATTAGTTCCCTTAAGTTGTTAACTTTTTCTAAAAATTTTTTGCTTTTTTTAGGGTCAACGATTATTACATCATTTGTATAGTAAGAATCTGGAAAATCATCAAGATTTTTTAAAGAGTATTCAAAATAAAAAATTCCATCCTTTAACATAAATAAATCACCATAGATTTATGTATAATCATGATATATATTTTAACTAAATTTTTCCCTTACGCAAAAATCTCCAAACTGGCAATAACTGCAGGTTTCGTTTTCCTTAGGATAAAACCATTTGTTTTTTAGTAAATCTAATAAAGCATTTAGATGATTTTGTAAATCTTTAAAAGTTTCTTCATCATTTATCGAATAAACAAAATTTCCATATTTATCATTTACTGCAAAAATACCTATTTCCTTAACTTGTTTCTCTTGGCTTTCTAAAAAGTTCTTATAAATTACTAGCTGAACATATTTACTTTTTACTTCTTCTTCTAAGTTCTTTACAGAACTTTCTCCTGTTTTATAGTCGTAAATGTAGTAATTTCCAGCTTTGTCTTTATCTACTCTATCTATTTTTCCCCTGAAGTGTTCATCTTGAAATTCTTTTTCTAATAATTGCTTTGGAACTTCTTTTTGTTGATTTTTCAATCTTTGTGTATCTTCTTTTAAAAACTTGATTAAACGATTATAAAGTGTAGTTGCTTTTTCTAATTCAAATGGTTGTTTAGATGGAATAATTGGTTTGAGTAAATCATTTATTTTTGCAAAGTATTTTTCTTTTATTTTCGGGATTTTTTTATTTAAGTACTCTTGTAGGTTTTCTAGATCTAAATTTTTGTAAAAATCTTCTAATATTTTATGAACTAATATTCCCTTTTCTATTGGTGAAATTTTTGTTCTATCTGGTTCTTCAACTTCTCGAATACCAATAATATTTTCTAAAAAAAATTTATAAGGACAATATGCATAAGTAGTAAATTTTGTTGGGGATACTGGAAAGCTAACTTTTACCTCGTTAAATTTAAAATGTTTAATATCTGGATTTTCTAATTGCTTATAGTAATACCATTTATTTTTTAGATTTTTATCCAACTCTTTTATTAGGCTTGCATATTTTATGCGAAAATCCTTTAATGTTAAATTGTAAGATGGTTTTGCAACTTTTTCTTCTATATCTAAAATTCTTTTTGTTTCCTCAATAAGTATAGATGTTGCTTTTTGCCCTGATGTAATACTATTTGTGATATATGAAAGATAAATTTTTTTATTTTTATCTAGGATATTACAAAAATTTAAAATCTGTTGCATTAAAAGGTGATAAGGATAATCTAAACCATTGAGCTGTGAAGTAGTTGCTAAGATTTCTTCCCTTAATGTTGATGGAAAATCTCCTGAATTTATATTCACAAAAAATAAATAATCAAAATTGTTTGCTTCAGCTGATATAGGAGAAACTATGTTTATTGTGTTTGCTTTTATTTTATGTTCTTTATTTTCTTCGTTAAAAAACTTCTTAATAATAGATACAAAATCTTCATACTCAGCTTCATCAAATAATTGCTGGTAAAGAGGTGTATTTTTTAAACCATCAAATACATTTTCTAGGAAGTTTCTGGATTTTTCATCTTTAATGAATTTTTTGTTTATTTTTTCAAATTCTTCAATAAAAGTTTCTATTTTTTCTTTTTGTGGTAAATCATTTAAAATACTCAAAAGCCTTTCTAAGTCCTCAAACTCATTATTTATAAAAATAAACTTTTGAAAATCTTCAAATCCTTCAATAACTGGAGATAAGAGAATTTTTTCTTCTAAACTCTGTAAGTTTTTTATATTTAACAACTTATCTGATAAAATGTTTAATACTGCCTCTTTTGAAAAATTTTTCTGTTTTATTTCAAAAATTGCAAATAATTTCCTAAAAATTGGCTCATCAATATATTTGTTTTCTTCTACTAGGTAATATGGGATTTTATATTTTTTGAATATTTCCTTTATAAACGGTAAATAACTTTCAATCTGTGGAACAATTATTCCTATTTGATAAAAGTTTACTCCTTCTTTAATGAGCTTTATTATTTCTTCTGCTATATATTCTAATTCCTGATATTCTGTATCTGCTTTTATTATGTGAATGTTGTCATTTTTAAATTTTGAAAAATTATAATCAAATTTATAAATATACTTAGCAAATTTTAAATTACTATCCTTTGCTTTTTCTTCTTCTATAGAACCTGCTAAATCTTTAAGAAATTCTTTAACTTCTAAAAAGTGCAAATAATTTTGATAATATCCGCTATCAGATATAAATGGTAAAAAAACAAAAGTATTTTTAGATAAATTTTTTAAACTTAAAAAAAGCCTTCTATGAAGCTTAGGAACAGATTTAATACCAAAGATAAATAAATTACCTAATAGCTTATCTGAGTAGTTTTTAATGTTTTCTATAGCTAATTTGTGAACATCCTCTCTGTCAAAGTAATTTTTTCCTTTGAAATCTTCGTAAGATTTAATAATTTCCTTTACAAAATCGGATTTTATATTGTTTGGATTTATCTCGAATTCTTTTAGTTGCTGTAGTAAAAGATTAAATTCTTCTGGTAAACTGTCTAGTTTTAAACCTTTTTCATAGAGGAATTTTTTCAAAATTAACTCTTTATCAAAATCCTGTAAAGGCTCTATGTCTGTAAGCTGTTTTGAAATGTCTATTAGTGTATAAAATCTTGCATTTACTAAAATACCAAGTTCTTTTGCTAGATATTCCTTAAGATAAGTTTTCATCTGGTTTGTGTGAACTATGAATGTTAACTTTTCCCCCTTTTCTATATTTTGGATTTGCTTTTTTAATTTTTCTTTGAGATAAGAATAACTTCCACAAAATAACAACTTTATTCCTCTATAATTTCTGGTTCTTGGTCTTCTAAAGTTTTTAAATCAGGAAATGGATATGCATTTAATAAAAAGTGTGTATTTATATAAGAGAACAGCATTGCAGTTGCTTTTACATCTTCCGAACAATATTTTGCAATTTTATTTAAATCTCTATTGGTAAAATAATCATCTACTTTTTCTCCTTCTCCTTCCTGTTTTACAGGAATAGAACATAAATAACACAAATTTTTTAGAGACATTTTTTTGCCAAAAATATCAATAGGTATATCTATATGAAATGGGGTATATTTGTTTGTGTATCTTGGATATTTATCTTCCCATTTATCAAATCTGTCTAGGAATATACTGATAAACTTCTTTATTTGACTATTGTTATCTAGCGAAGAAACATATTTTAAAGTTCTTGCTTTTATTACAGGCATATCAAAATCTTTTCCGTTTACTGTAATTAGAACTGGGAAATTTTTTATAAATTTTTTTCCATTTTGAGTTTTAAAATCATGAGAAATTGTAAATTTTTCCCAGAATTTTTGAAGTAGAACTTCTTCATTTTTGGAAACATAAGATTTGTATTCTAAAATACAGCTATTTTTTATTATCATATAGCTTATTGAAACAACTTTGTGAAAGGGAATTGCCAGAAACTCCCCTTCTTCATCTTTTTTTCTTTCTTTTTCATTTGCGATTTTTTCAAACATTAAGGTATCTTTTACAGTTTCAATATCAAAAACTAGAAAATTTTTAAAGCTCTTTGTGTATTCCTCCCTCTTGCTTACAATTGTTTCCCAATCCCACATAATTAACCTGATATTATTATTTATCTTAAAATAAAATCTTTTAGTATTTTACTATGGTCAAAAACAAGTTTATCAAAAGGAATTTCTTCTAATTTATATACAAAAACCTTTTTTGCATCATCATTTGCTACAGGAACCCCATAGGCTTTGCATATATAAACTATAGAAATAGTATGAAATCTTGGATCTCTATTTGGGTCAGAATAAACGCCAAGTAAATCTGTAATTTCTACATCTAAACTTATTTCTTCTTTCATTTCTCTTTTTAAAGCATCTTCTGTGGTTTCTCCTATGTCTACAAAACCTCCAGGTATTGCAAGTCCATAAGGGGGGTTTTTTCTTTCTATTAAAATTATTCCTTTAAAATTTTCATTTTCATCAAAAAGTTTAACAATTCCATCTACTGCAACAAAAGGAGTTTTTATTGACAATTATAAACTATCCTCCACATCTCTAATTTTATCCTTAAATTCTGGAAACTTTTCCATTAATTTTTTCAAGCATTCTTTATCTTCTTTATTTCCGTAAAAATAAATATACTCAATAAATTCTTCAAGTTCATACTTATTAATTTTATTTTCTAAAACATATTTTTTCAAAATTTCTTTAGTTTTTTCATCATCAGGAATAGATACTAAAATACAAAATCCAAAATGTTTTAAATGTTTGTTATCTTCCTTTAAGAGTTCTTTAGCAAATTCTTTAAATTCTTTACTGCATTTTCTTACAAAATGCATAAATGCTATTTTTAGTTTTTGATTTTTAGAAAGTATTATTTCCCTATATAACTGGAAGTCATCATCTCTTTCTGGGCACTTATCCATTCTAGAAAATAAATACTCAAAGAAACTTTCTGTTCCTTCATTATTATCTCCAAATTGGCGAATTATATTTTTTAGTAAAAAATAATACTCTCTATGGGCAATCATATAATCTATTGCTTCATAAGTAAGTTCATTGGAAGTATCAATGTTTTCTATGTATTTTCTTGCCTCATCAAATTCTTTAAATCTTGGGGGAAAATATTCCTCAAATTTTTTGAAACCCATTTTTAGCCCCCAGTTTGAGAATTTCTTCAAGAATTTCTGGAAAAGGTAAAACTTTTGTTGCTCCTCCCCTTAAATAAGCTTCTTTAGGCATTCCATAAACTACAGCTGTTTCTTCAGATTCTGCTATAGTATAAGCGCCTGCTTTCTTTAGGGCTACCATTCCATCTGCTCCATCATCTCCTATCCCAGTTAAAAGTATAGCAACTAATTTTTTCGGGTCAATAACTTCTAAAGCAGAAAAAAACATTTCATCTACAGAAGGAACAAAAAATCTATTTTTAGTGTTAGGAGCTAATTTGCAAATTATAGCTTTATCTATCTTTCTTTTTGAAAAGTGTAAATGCCAACCACCTTTTCCAATAATCATTTTTCCTTTTATAATTTCTTCTCCATTATTTGCCTCTACTACATTTAACTTACTTATACTGTTTAGCCTTTCTGCAAACTTTTTTGTAAAGTTTTGAGGCATATGTTGGACAACACATATAGGGTAAGGATAATTTTCTGGTAAAGTCTTAGCGATTTTTTCTATTAGTCTTGGACCTCCAGTAGAAGCACCTATTAATATATATTTCATATCTTCGTTAGCAGAATAATCAGTTATTTGTATTTTATCTATTGATTCAAAGTTTTGCCTGTTCCTTTTTGCCTTTTCTCTGTTTATTAGTATTTTGAACTTAGGTACATTTATAATTTCTTGAATTTTTTGTTTTATTTCTTCTTCTATTTGCTGGATAGATGCTCCAAAAGTTGTAGGTTTTGTAATAAAGCCTAAAGCTCCAAGTTCTAAAGCTTGTAAAGTTAAATCAGAATCTTCTGTTGTGTAGGCACTAATTACGAGAATCCGAGTAGGTTTTTTCTCCATAACTTCTTTTATAACTTCTAAGCCATTTTTATCTGGAAGTTCCATATCAAGGGTTATAAGGTCATACTTATTGCTTAGAGCCTTCTTTATAGCTTCTGTTGCATTTTTTGCAGTATCTATTTCAGAATTTAAACTTTCTATTATTTTTGATAAAAACCTTCTTACAAGAGCAGAGTCATCTACAATAAGGACTTTTTTCTTCAAAACTTTAATTCCTTGTTTTAATACTTAATACTCTTTATACGGTAAAATTTACTATGTTTCAAGTTTGATTTTGCTCTTCTATGAACTCTTTTAAAAATTCATAAACCTCTTTATTTACCTGCATATCAACCCAGTAAATTCCATCTTCATGTTCTATGTGTAAGAACCTTCCATTTCTAGATTGACCTAACTTTATTTCTGTTAATCCTCTTGAAAAATACCACTCAAGGTCTTCTGATGGTGCTTTCATATATAAGGTAAAACCACCTTTCCTTTTAGCTATTTTATACACAATAACAGGAGTTTTATTTACTATATCTTCCTCTATCCATTCATCAGAGTAAACGTCAACAGCAACTCCTTTTAAATTTGTTTCAAGAATTTCCCAGCTCATTAATCCTCCTCTAGCCATTTTTTTATTGAGCTATTACCTGTTTTTAACACTTTTTCTGTAATTGGCTGAATTTCGAGAGCTTTTCTTATTAGCTCTTTTTTTCTTTTTGCTTCATAGTTCCTAGTGAATCTAATTTCATAAAATGAGATTATTATATCTGCAAGTTCTTTTTTAGCGATAAGGTATGGATATGTATCCTTTATGAGTTTTAATAGTTTTCTGTGGGAAATTGTTATATTTACCTTCTTTTTTAATTTTCTTTTACTACCTCCATAGCTAGAAACTAACATATCTGCAACCTCTTCACAGCAAACAGAAATTTTTATGAACGGATAAATAGAATTTTTAGACCTAGGGTCTTTTCTAAAGAATACATAACTTGAGTTATCTATTAATGATGCAATATAAGCTAAATTTGCTTCTTTCATAAAATAAGTTTATCACAAACTACATGTTTTGAATTTCTTTAAGGAGCTCTTCAGCCATTTCTGATTCAGATACTCTTTTTATAGGCTGTCCTTTTTTAAATAAAATTGCAGATCCTTTTCCACAGGCAAGACCAATGTCTGCCTCTTTTGCTTCTCCTATGGCATTTACAACACAACCCATAATAGCAACTTTTAAAGGTTTCTTTATATCTTTTAGTTTTTCTTCAACTTCAGAAACAACTTTAGGTAAATTTACTTCTATTCTTCCACAGGTAGGACAGGATATTATTTCTATTCCTTTTCTTCTAAGTCCTAAAGACTGCAAGATTGTATAAGCTACATCTACTTCTTCTTCTGGATCTGCTGTTAATGAAACCCTTATTGTGTCTCCTATTCCCATATAAAGAAGAATTCCAAGCCCTACTGCAGATTTTATTGAGCCTTTTTTTAGTGTTCCTGCTTCTGTAATTCCAATATGAAGTGGTATATTTGTTTTTGATGCAAAAATTTGATTTGCTTTTACATTTTGAAGAACATCTGAACCTTTTATAGATACTTTAAAATTTGTAAATCCTACACTTTCAAAAAATTCAGACCAGTATAATGCACTTTCTGCTAGAGCTTCTCCAGATGGATAGCCGTATTTTTCTAATAATCTTTCTTCCAAAGAACCAGAGTTTACTCCAAGTCTAACAGCTATATTTTTATTTTTACATTCTTGAAGGATTTCTTTTATTTTTCCTTTATCATTAATATTACCTGGATTTAACCTTATCCCATGAATTCCACTTTCCAAAGCTAAAAAAGCAATTCTTGGAGAAAAATGTATATCTGCTATTACAGGTATAGGAGAATTTTTAACAATTTCTTTTAGAGCTAAGGCATCTTCTTCTGTAGGAGCTGCAACTCTTATAATTTCACAACCAGCATTTGCTAGTCTGTTTATTTGAGCTAAAGTTTCATCTATATTTCTTGTTTTTGTATCTGTCATAGATTGTACTACTATTGGAGCATTATCTCCTATTTTTACATTTCCAACATATACAGCTCTTGTTTTTCTCCTTTCTATCATTTTTACTCCACAGGTATTTTTAAAATTTGTCCTACTTTTATTTCATGATTTTTTAACCTATTAAATTCCATAATTTTTTCAACAGTTGTATTAAACTTTTTAGAAAGACTATACAAAGTATCTCCAGTTTTTACCCTATAGAATTTATATCTAAAATTTACTTTCTTTACTATTTGCTTTGTCATATTTTTGTTTGTAGATATGTATTTGACTTTATGAGAAGGTAGATTTATACCTACTCCTTTAAATGCTATCTCTTTATTTAAATGAGCATTTAGGAGTTTTAGTTGTTTATAGCTTACACCTAATTTGGAAGCTAATGTTCGTAGTTTAAATTTTGCCTTTGCTTTTTTTCTAACAATATAAACAGGTTTTTTATTTGTATATATACCGTATTTACTAGGATTTTTGGCAATAATTAAGCTAGCAAAGAACTTTGGAACATACTCTTTGGTCTGCGAAGGTAATTTATGCCTTATATACCAATATGAATTTCTTGAATACCTTAGTTTCCTTTGGATGCAACCTTCTCCACAGTTATATGCAGCTAAAACCAATTCCCAATCTTTAAAAATTGAGTATAAATACTTTAAATACTTTGCTGCTGCAATAGTTGATTTGTAAGGGTCTTTCCTTTCGTCTATATATCTATTTATGGTAAGTCCAAATCTCCTTGCTGTTGAAGGTAAAAATTGCCATAATCCTACAGCTCCAGAAGAACTTATTGCATATGGGTTAAATCCACTTTCTATAATTGGCAAATACGCTAAATCTTCTGGTATTCCATATTCCCTAAATATTTTTTTTATTGTTGGAAGATATAGATTAGCCCTTTCTAAGGCATTTTTTATAAACTTGCTGTCTTTTCTTGTATAGTATCTAATGTATTGTTTTACTTTGCTGTTATAAGGAATTTTTAACTGATATTTGTTTGTTTTGTAATATTTTGTGTTTTCGTATTGATAATTATGAAAGCTTCTTTTTGAAGAACAAGAAAAGTTTAAAAAAGAGAGGAAAGATAAAACAGTTATAAAAACTGTAATTTTTTTTAATCTTCCTCTCACATCTAAACTAATCCTTTACTAAAAATGTTTCAAAAACAGAAGTTTTTTTGTGCTCTTTAACTGTATTATCTTCTTCATTCATATAAACAAGGTCTATTTTCAGGTCTTTTAATTTTTCTTCATCAACCTGAACATAAGAAGCAATAATAATTATATCTCCTCTATGACCTAGTCTTGCAGCAGCCCCGTTTAATATACACTGTCCACTATACCTTTCTCCAGGAATTACATAAGTAGAAAATCTTTGACCATTGTTTACATTGTAAACTTCGATTTTTTCAAAAGGAACTAAATTTGCCCTTTCCATTAAATCTTCATCTAATGTTAAACTTCCTTCGTAGTTAAGGTCTGCTCCTGTAATTTTAATTCTGTGAATTTTAGATTTTAAAACGGTTCTTACCATTTACACTTCCCTCTCTACAATATATTCGGCAAGTTTTTTTAACTCTTTACAATATATATTTTGTGGAAATTCTTCAAGGTTTTGTATGGCTTTTCTCACATATTCTTTTGCTTTTTCAAAGGCTTTTTTATGCCCTTGTCTTTCTAAAACAATATCTCTAACTTTTAGAATATCTTCTGTATCAGGATTTATTGTTTTTATAACTTTTTTTATAAATTCTTTTTCTTCATTAGAAAGCTCATCTCTGATACAGATTAACGGATAAGTAATTTTTCCTTCCTTTATATCATTGCAAACAGGCTTTCCAAGTTTATCTTCTGAAGATATGTAGTCTAAAATATCATCTACAATTTGAAAAGCTCTACCTATTTTTATACCATAATCATATGCAAGGTTAGATAGTTTTTCATCTGCTTTAGCATAATTTGCGCCAACATAACAACAAGCCCCAAATAAAACTGCAGTTTTACCGTCTATAATTTTAAAATATTCTTCTTCTTTTACTTCAAAATCCGCTATCTTTTTTAACTCAAGTAATTGACCTTCTGACATTTTTTTAACAGCATCTGAAACAACTCTTATCATATCTATGTTTCCATAAGTGGAAAAAATATTTAAAGCAGTTGCATACATATAGTCTCCAGTTAAAACTGTAGCCTCATTTCCAAAAACATTGTTTGAAGACGGCTTTCCACGCCTTGTATCTGCTCCATCTACAACATCATCATGAAGAAGTGAAGCAGTATGTAAATACTCAAGAGCTATTGCCAAAGGAATAAGATTATCAATATTCTTTTCTTTAAGAAGCTTTGCAAACCCTACTGTAAGTAAAGGTCTAATTCTCTTTCCACCAGAAGATAAAATGTAATTTCCTATTTTTAAGATAAAGTTAACATCAGAATCTAAAAACTTATCTAGTGAATTTTCTATTTTATGTAAAACTTCATTTTTTAAATTTTCCATATTAAAGTTTAGCCCAGAGCTTGAAATTTAATCATATAAGTTTAACTAATATAACCGGGTCTTGTCTATAGAAATGTGCCCGGCAGGATTCGAACCTGCGACCCCCGACCCCGGAAATCGGTGCTCTATCCAGACTGAGCTACGGGCACATTTACTCCAATTAAAGACCTTAAGGTTTTCATATTTACTTCATCCCAGTTTTTTTCTTTAGGGGTTTCTAAAATAAATGGAAGTTTTGAAAAATCCTCATCATTTAAAAATAATCTAAATCCTTCTAATCCTATGCTTCCTTTACCTATATGCTCGTGTCTATCTTTATGAGAATTAAATGGTGTTTTTGAATCATTACAGTGGATAACTTTAACTTTGTCTAAACCAATTATATCTGAAAGCTCTTTTTTATAATTATAAAAACCTTTTTCTGTGTTTATTTTGTATCCAGCAGAGTATAGATGGCAGGTATCTAAACAAACTCCTATATTTTCTGTTTCAAATGCCTTTATTAGTTTATAGATTTCCTCTGTTGTTTTACCAATTTCTCCCTTTTGTCCTGCTAAAGTTTCAACTAAAAAGACTGTATTTCTTAGATGAATTTTAGAGAAAATCTCTTCCATTGACCTTAGAACATTTTCTATTGCCTTTTCTTCATTTTGTCCTTTTGCTTTTCCTGCATGGATTACATAGTATTCTATTTTTAGTTCTTCACATAATTTAAGTTCATTAATTACACCATTTATGGATTTCTTTCTTAAATCTTCATCTGCAGAGGCTAAGTTAAATAAATAAGACGCATGCACAACTGTTGGGAATATACTATACTTTTCCTTTTTTATAAAGAACTGCTCTTTTTCTTTATCTGTTCTTTCTTTCCATTTCCAGCTTCTTGGAGAACTTACGAAAAATTGTATAGAGTTTGCTCCTACTTCTAACCCTCTGTCAAATACTAAATCTATAGATTTTGATGATGAAACATGGGTTCCTATATTTACCATAGCTGTATTCTATGTTTTCCTGTTATGTATGGATTATTTTCTCGTTCATAACCAATTGTAGTATCTGAATAATGCCCACATACTACTCTAGTATTATCTGGAAGTTCCATTAGTTTTTTTAGACTCTTTTGTAGTTGATTTGCATCTCCTCCAGGCAAATCTGTTCTTCCAACGCTTCCTCTAAAAAGTGTATCTCCTGCAATTAGTAGTTTTTCATTTGACTCATATATACAAACACTTCCAGGAGTATGTCCAGGTGTTTCTATAATAGTAAATTCTAAATTTCCAACCTTTATCTTATCTCCTTCTTTTAAATCAAAATCAGGTTTAGGACAAGGATAAGCTCCTATTGCCTTAGCAAATCCAGGGAAAAGTTCATTGTCAAGTAAAAATTCATCTTTTTTATTTAAATAAAAAGGAACATCAAAAACTTCCTTTATATATCCAACTTGCCCCACATGGTCTATATGCCCATGTGTATTTACTATTGCTTTAAGGTTAAAGTCTTTTAAATGATCTTCAAGTTTTTTTCCTTCTGCTCCTGGATCTATGATAATTGCTTCTTTTGTTTCTTCGTCTGCTACAATAACTGTATTTTCATCTATCATTCCAACAGGTATAACCTTTACAATAGCCATTTTAAACACCCACTTTTAAGTATTTTTCATCAACTAAAGTTGTTGTGTAAGTTCCTTTTAGGAATTCTTCATCTTCTAAAATTTTTAAGTGAAAGTCTTTTGTTGTTTTTATACATAAGCTCCTTTAAAGCTCTTTTAGCTCTGATTATAGCTTCTTCTCTTGTGTTTCCAAAAACAATGATTTTTGCTATTAATGAGTCATAGTAAGGAGGAATAGTATACCCACCATAGATGTGTGTATCAACTCTTACTCCAAATCCACCTGGAAAATATAGCTTTTCTATTTTGCCTGCATTTGGCTGAAAATTATTATCTGGGTCTTCTGCATTAATTCTAAACTCAATGGCATGGAATTTTTGAGTTATATCTTCTTGAGATATTGATAGTTTTTTTCCATCTGCTATTAAAAATTGCCATTTTACTATGTCTATTCCTGTAGCTATTTCTGAAACAGGATGTTCTACCTGTATTCTTCCATTCATTTCTATAAAGTAAAAATTTAAATTTTTATCTACTAAAAACTCAACAGTTCCAGCTCCAACAAAACCAACCTGTTTTGCAAATTTTATCGCTGCCTCTCCCATTTTTTGTCTAACTTCTTCTGTAATAAATGGAGATGGGCTTTCTTCTATTAATTTTTGATGTCTTCTCTGTATTGAACATTCTCTTTCTCCAAGATAAATTACATTTCCATAACTATCTGCTAATATCTGGATTTCTATATGTTTAGGAGCTTCTATAAATTTTTCTATATAAACTCTTGGATCTGAAAAATTTGCTTCTGCTTCCCTTTGAGCTACCGGTAGTAGTCTTATCATTTCATTACTGTTTTTTACAATCCTCATACCCCTACCACCGCCACCACCGGCAGCTTTTATCAAAACTGGGTATCCAATTTGTTCAGCAATTTTTAAAGCATCTTCTATATTATCAACAGGAGGACTACCAGGAATAACTGGAACTCCAGCTTTTATAGCTGCTTCTCTAGCCTTAGCTTTATCTCCTACAAGCTTTAGAGTTTTTGAAGAAGGACCTATAAATGTTATATTACTTTTCTCACAAATTTCCGCAAAACTTGCATTTTCAGCTAAAAAACCATATCCAGGATAAACAGCATCAGCTCCTGTTATTTCTATAGCGGATAGTATATTAGGTATATTTAAATAACTTTTATTTGCTGGAGCTTCTCCTATGCAAACTGAGATATCTGCTAAATCTTTATGAATACTGTTTTCATCAGCTTTTGAGTATACAGCTATACTTTCCCGGTGGATTTGGAGTAAGAGTTGATACACACATCTATGGTGGGTATACTATTCCTCCTTACTATGACTCATTAATAGCAAAAATCATTGTTTTTGGAAACACAAGAGAAGAAGCTATAATCAGAGCTAAAAGAGCTTTAAAGGAGCTTAT
>QNYP01000020.1 GCA_003978675.1 Hydrogenothermus sp. | reverse complement strand
CAAGAGATGGTAATGCCAGGTGATAATGTAGAGTTAACAGTAGAGTTAATGGTTCCAGTAGCTATAGAGGAGCAGATGAGATTTGCTATAAGAGAAGGTGGTAGAACTGTTGGTGCTGGTGTTGTTACACAAATCATTGAGTAATTAATCAGAGGTGAGCAAGAATGGAACATGAAAAAATTAGAATAAAATTAAAAGCTTTTGACCATGATGTTTTAGACCAATCTGTTAAGCAAATAATTGAAACTGTAAAAAGAAGTGGCGGGGTTATAAAAGGCCCTGTTCCACTTCCTACTTCTAGAAAAGTATGGTGTGTGTTAAGGTCTCCACACAAATTTGAGCAATCAAGAGAACATTTTGAAATGAGAATACATAAGAGATTAATTGATATAGAAAATGCGACTCCACAAACAATAGAAGCATTAATGGACATCAACCTCCCAGCAGGTGTTGATGTAGAAATCAAATTAAGTTAACAAAAGGAGTGAGAGCAATGCCAAAAGGCATAATAGGAAAAAAAGTAGGAATGACTAGAGTTTTCAAAAATGGAAAGGCTATACCTGTAACTGTTATTGAGGTAGAGCCTAACTATGTAGTTGGAATTAGAACTGAAGAAAAAGATGGATATAATGCTGTTGTTTTAGGAACAGGAACAAGGAAGGAAAAGAGAACTCCAAAGCCTTTACTTGAAGTTTTCAAAAAGGCTGGAGTTAGACCATTAAGAAAATTAAAAGAGTTTCCTTTAAAAGATGGTGAAGAGGTTCAATTAGGGCAAGAAGTTAAAGTCGAAGATGTGTTTGAAGTTGGAGATTTAGTTGATGTTTCTGGAACCTCTAAAGGTAGAGGTTTTGCATCTGCTATGAAGAGATGGGATTTTTCTGGATTTCCTAAATCTCACGGTTCTAGATATCATAGAGCTGTTGGTTCTGTAGGTGCTTGTGAAGACCCAGGTAGAGTTTGGAAAACAAAAAGAATGGCTGGACATTATGGTAATGAAAGAATTACTGTATTGGGGCTAGAAGTTGTAGATATTATTCCTGAAAAGAATGTAATTTTAGTAAAAGGCTCTGTGCCAGGAGCTCCAAAATCTTTTGTAGAGTTAAAATCTAGTGTAATCCTAAATAGAAGAAAAGGTAAAAGAAAACTAGAAAAAGCTAAAGCTGCTTATGCATCATAAGCAAATAGAAAAGAGGTGAAGTAGAAGATGGAAGCAAATGTAGTTAATATAAAAAATGAGCAGGTTGGAACAATAAATTTAAAAGAAGAGATATTTAATACAGAAGTTAAAGAACATACTGTATGGGAAGTTATAAAGTGGCAATTAGCTTCTAGAAGAGCTGGAACTGCTTCAACAAAAACTAGAGCTGAAGTTAGAGGTTCAAGAAGGAAAATTTTACCTCAAAAAGGAACAGGAAATGCTAGACATGGAGACAGAAAAGCTAATCTTATGGTAGGTGGTGGTGTTGCTCATGGACCACACCCTAGAGATTACTACTATGCATTACCTAAAAAGGTTAGAAAAAAAGCTTTAAAAGGAGTTCTTTCTACTAAATTAAAAGATGGAGAAATTATCTTTATAGAAGACTTTACATTTGAAGCTCCTAAAACTAAGAATGCTGTTGAAGTTTTAAAGAATTTTGGACTTGATAAATCAAAAGTTTTACTTGTAATAGCAGAAAAAGATGAAAATGTAATCAAATCTTTTAGAAATATACCTAAAGTTAAAGTTTTACTCGTTGATGGACTAAATACTTATGATATTCTCAATGCAGAAAAGGTTTTAATTACTAAATCAGCTGCAGAAAAAATTAACGAGAGGTTGGGATAATGAGAACTCCATACGATATACTAATTCGTCCAGTTCTTACAGAGAAGGCAGTAAATCAAAATGAAAAGGAAAACAAGTTAGTTTTTGAAGTTGCTCTTGATGCAAATAAAATTGAAATAAAAAAGGCAGTAGAGGAAGTATTTGGAGTAAAAGTAAAAGAAGTTAGAACTATGATTGTTAAACCTAAAAGAAAGAGAGTTGGTTTTAATAAACCAGGTTTTACAAAAAAATGGAAAAAAGCCATTGTCAAAATAGAAAGCGATAAACCAATAAATATTGCTGAATTAGTTTAAGAGGTGAAAGAAGATGGGAGTTAGAAAATTAAAACCTGTAACAAACGGAACTAGACACGCTGTTTTATACGATTTTGCAGAAATAACTAAAACTGAACCAGAAAAATCTTTAGTAGAGCCTTTAAAGAAAAAGGCAGGAAGAAACAATCAGGGAAGAATAACTGTTAGACATAGAGGTGGTGGACATAAGAGATTATACAGAATAATAGATTTTAAAAGGGATAAATGGGGTGTTCCTGCTAAAGTAGCTGCGATAGAATATGACCCAAATAGAAGTGCTAGAATAGCTCTTCTTCATTATCTTGATGGAGAAAAAAGATATATTATTTGGCCAGAAGGTCTTAAAGTTGGTGATGTTGTTGTAGCAGGACCTGATGCTGAAATAAAAACAGGGAACGCTTTACCTCTTGAAAATATACCTGTTGGTACTTTTGTCCATAATGTTGAGTTAACACCTGGAAAAGGTGGACAGCTTGCTAGAGCAGCTGGTATGTCTGCTCAAATACTAGGTAGACAGGGAGATTATGTTCAACTTAGACTTCCTTCTGGTGAAATAAGATTGGTTCACAAAAAATGTATGGCTACAGTTGGAGTGGTTGGTCTTGCGGAACACGAGCTTATTAAACTAGGAAAAGCAGGAAGGAAAAGATGGCTTGGTATTAGACCAACTGTTAGAGGAACTGCAATGAACCCAGTTGATCACCCACACGGTGGTGGAGAAGGTAAAACGTTTGGTAAACATCCAGTTTCTCCTTGGGGTCAACCTACTAAAGGATATAAAACTAGAAGAGGTGCAAAATACTCTGATAAATTCATAATCAAACGCAGAGGTAAATAAGGATGGGATATAAAGGAAAGTGGAATGAAAGAAAAAGAAACCCATACGTAAATGAAAAGATACTTAAAAAAATTAGAAAAATGAATGAAACTGGAGAAAGGAAAGTTATAAAAGTATGGGATAGAGCTTGTACAATTACTGAGGAGATGGTTGGACACACAATAGCTGTTTACAATGGAATGAAATTTATCCCTGTATATATACAACCTGAAATGGTAGGGCACAAGCTTGGAGAGTTTTCTTTAACTAGAACTTTTAGAGGACATCCTGACAAATCAGGAAAAGCAGTTAAGAAAAAATAAGAGGTGAAGACAGATGGCTACTACTGTGAATAATAATGAAGCTAAGGCGGTTTTAAGATACGCTAGAATATCTCCTACAAAAGTTAGACAGGTTATTAATCTAATTAGAGGTAAAGATGTAGGAACTGCTTTAGCTATTCTTGGAGAATTAAACAAAAGAGCAGCTAGAATTGTAGAAAAGCTTTTAAAAAGTGCTATAGCTAATGCTGAAATGAAAGGCATGGATATTGATAATCTATACATTAAAGAAATTAAAGCTGATGATGGCCCTATGTTGAAAAGATATATGCCAAGGGCTTATGGTAGGGCTACTATGATAAGAAGAAGATATTCTCATATAACAATTAAATTAGCTGAAAGGCAGTAAAGGAGGAAATAACGGTGGGTCAGAAAGTTCATCCAATAGGATTTAGATTAGGTATTACCTCTGACTGGCAATCAAAATGGTATACAGACAAAAAAAATTACGCTAAAACTTTACATGAAGACATAAAAATAAGAAACTTTATTAAAGAAAAATATAAGGCTGCAGGTATATCTAAAGTTGTAATAGAAAGACTTGGAGATAAGCTTAGAATTAAAATACTTGCTGCAAAACCAGGTATTGTTATCGGTAGAAAAGGAGCAGAGGTAGAGGAACTTAATAAAATTATTCAAGCATTAACAGATGCTAAAGAAATTACCGTTAATGTTGATGAAGTAAAAGTTCCAGAACTTGATGCTCAGCTTGTTGCTGAAGATATTGCTCTCCAGCTCGAAAGAAGAGTATCACACAGAAGGGCTATGAAAAGAGCTATTGATAATGCTATGAGAGCTGGGGCTAAAGGAATAAAAACGCAAGTTGGTGGTCGTATAGGTGGTGTTGACCTTGCTAGAAAAGAATGGATTTTAGAAGGAAGAATGCCTCTTCAAACTTTAAGAGCTGAAATAGACTATGGATATGCAAGGGCTTCTACTAAATACGGAATACTAGGTATAAAAGTTTGGATTTACAAAGGTGATAAATTAGATGCTCAAAAAGAGGAAGTTCTTAATAAGATTGAAGAAGAATTAAAAGTAGAAAAGTAAAAAATAATAGGAGGATTACATAATGTCTCTTTTACAACCTAAAAAGCTGAGATGGAGAAAGCAACAGAGAGGAAGAATGAAAGGTAAAGCTTCCCGTAGAAATAGGGTGGCTTTTGGTGAATATGGATTACAGGCTTTAGAGCCATGTTGGTTAACTTCTAGGCAAATTGAAGCTGCCCGTATTGCAATTGTTAGGGAAGCTAAAAAAGGTGCTAAAGTTTGGATTAGAGCTTTTCCTCACAAACCTATTACTAGAAAACCAGCAGAAACTAGAATGGGTAAAGGAAAAGGTGATTTAGACCATTTTGTTTCTGTAGTAAAGCCTGGACACATTTTATTTGAACTTGCTGGTGTTCCTGAGGAAGTAGCTCAGGAAGCATTTAGAAAGGCTGGATACAAACTCCCTATAAAAACTAGACTTGTAAAAGCAGAAGGGGTGTAAGAATGAAGGCAAAAGAGTTAAGAAAACTTTCAAATGAAGAACTTAGAGAAAAATTAAAAGAATTAAAGCAAAAATTAATGAAATTGAGATTCCAGAATGAAATAGGTGGTTTAGAAAAACCTTCAGAAATAAAAGCTACAAAGAAAGATATAGCTAGAATACTTACTATTCTTAGAGAAAGAGAGCTTCAAGCTCAAAATTCGGAGGTTGAATAATGGCTGGAAGAAGGGAATTCGTAGGGAAAGTGGTTAGTGATAAAATGGATAAGACTGTAGTTGTTGCTGTAGAAAGGCAGTTTTCTCACCCTCTTTATGGGAAAAGAGTAAAAAGAACAAAGAAATACTATGCCCATGATCCAGAGAATAAACTTAAAGTAGGTGATATAGTTAGAATCAGAGAAAGTAGACCTTTGTCTAAATTAAAAAGATGGGTTGTTGTTGAAGTTATATCTTCAGAAAGTCAGTAATATTGATTTAATTACCATAAAGTTATAAAATATTATTTTGTCCCTATTTTTGAAGAATTTTACAAGGGGTGTAGTGTAATGATACAAAGAGGAACTTATTTAAATGTTGCAGATAATTCAGGTGCTAAAAGAGTTCAATGTATAGGTATACCAAAAAAAGCTAACTTTGGTGCTCAGAAATCTACTGCTACTTTAGGTGATGTTATTACTGTTACTGTGAAATCGGCATTACCTACAGGTACAGCAAAAAAAGGTAAAGTTTACAAAGCAGTTGTTGTTAGAACTGCTAAAGAAGTAAAAAGACCAGATGGAAGTTATGTAAAAGCTGATGATAATGCAGTTGTTTTACTTAATAATAACCTTGAACCTATAGGAACTCGTATTTTAGGACCTGTAGCAAGGGAAATTAGAGCTAAAGGATTTTACAGAATCGTTTCTTTAGCACCGGAGGTAATATAAATGGTAAAAACCAGATTGAAAAGAGGAGATACTGTAATAGTTATTGCAGGAAAAGAAAAAGGTAAAACTGGAAAAATTAAACAAATAATAAGAAAAAATGGAAAAGTTAGAGTTATTGTTGAAGGTGTAAATATCGGGAAAAAACACCTAAAACATATAGAAGGTGTTCAAGAAGGCGGGATTATTGAGATTGAAAGACCAATTGACATCTCTAATGTTGCTTTCTTAGACCCTAAAACAGGAAAACCTACAAAAATAGGATACAAATATATTGAAGAAGGAAATGTAATCAAAAAAGTTAGATTTGCAAGAAAAAGCGGTGAAATTATAGATACAGTTTGGGAAAAAACTAAATCGTAAGAGGTATAGAAAATGGCTGTAAGCACATATAAACCAAGACTTAGAGAAAAATACGAAAAAGAAGTTGCTCCTAAATTGATGGAAAGATTTGGATACAAATCTCCGATGCAGATACCTAGAATTAAAAAAATAGTTGTTAATATGGGTGTTGGTGAAGCTGTTCAGGACATAAAACAGCTTGATAGAGCAGTTGAAGATTTAACATTAATTACAGGTCAAAGACCAGAAATTAGAAGAGCTAAAAAATCAGAAGCTGGATTTAAATTAAGAAAAGGATTACCTGTTGGAGCAAGGGTAACTTTAAGAAAAGAAAGAATGTGGGATTTCTTAGATAAATTAATATCTGTTGCTCTTCCAAGGGTTAGAGACTTTAGAGGACTAAACCCTAAATCTTTTGATGGAAGAGGAAATTACGCTTTTGGTATTAAAGAACAAATTATCTTTCCAGAAATAGATTATGACAAAGTAGATAGAATTAGAGGTATGGATATTATTATTGAAACTACTGCTGAAACTGATGAAGAAGCAAAATACTTATTAGCATTACTTGGACTTCCAATTAGAGCATCTTAAGGAGGAATTATACAAATGGCAAGAAAAGCACTATGGGCTAAATCTTTTTTAAAAAAGCCTAAATACTCAACAAGAAACCACTCTAGATGTCCAATTTGTGGAAGACCTAGAGGTTTTTTAAGACAATTTAATATGTGTAGAATATGTTTTAGAGAAAGAGCTCTTAGAGGCGAAATCCCTGGCGTGAAAAAAGCTAGCTGGTAAGGAGGAAAAAAATGTTAACAGATCCTATTGCAGATATGCTTGCAAGAATAAATAACGCAATAAAAGCTAGAAAAAGTGAAGTTTACATTCCGAATTCAAGAATAAAGGAACAAATTGCAAGGATTTTAAAAGAAGAAGGATATATAGAAGATTATATTGTTTCTGATGAAAATAAAAAAGGAACTCAAAATACACTAATCTTAAAATTAAAGTATCTTGGACCAAGAAATACCAAACCTGTTATTTCTGGATTGCAAAGGGTTTCAAAACCTGGTCGTAGAAAATATGTAGGTGTTGATGAAATACCTTATGTTAGAAAAGGGCTTGGAACTGCAATTTTATCAACTAATAAGGGAATTCTCACAGATGCTCAAGCTAGAAAAGAAAGAGTTGGTGGTGAAATTCTCTGCTATGTTTGGTAAACACTTTTAAGGAGGCTATAATAAATGTCAAGGATTGGTAAAAAACCAATAGAAATACCAAATGGTGTTGAAGTAAAAATAGAAGAAGGAAACTTAATTACTGTAAAAGGGCCTAAAGGGCAACTTACTCAAAAATTTAATCCAGAATTAAAAATAATTAAAGAAGATAATGTAATCAAAATAGAAAGACCTAACGATAGCTCATTTATGAGAGCTATCCATGGAACTACTAGAGCTTTAATTGCAAATATGGTAAAAGGTGTAACAGAAGGATTTACTGTAGAACTTGAGATAGTTGGTATTGGTTATAGAGCTGCTATGAAAGGAAAAACTCTAGAAATGCAACTTGGATACTCTCACCCTGTAGTTTATGAACCACCTGAAGGAATTCAGATTTCTGTTGAAGGAAATACAAATATTAAAGTTTCTGGAATTGATAAGCAACTGGTAGGTCAGGTTGCAGCAGAAATTAGAGATTTTAGAAAACCTGACCCATATAAAGGAAAAGGTATTAGATATAAAGGAGAACAACTCAAATTAAAACCTGGTAAAGCTGCAGGTAAAAAATAAAATTTAAGGTGAGGAAAGATGGCGGTAAAAACGAGAAGAGAAAAAAGAATAATCAGACATAAGAGAATAAGAAAAAAAGTTTTTGGAACTGCTGAAAGACCTAGAATGGCTTTTTACAAAAGTTTAAATAACCTTTATGTTCAAATTATTGATGATGAAAAAGGACATACATTAGTTAGTGCTTCCACTATAGATAAAGATTTTGTTGAGAAATATGGATTTAGAGGCGGAAAGAATAAAGAAATCGCTAGAAAATTAGGTGAGTTTATTGCCGAAAAGGCGTTAGCAAAAGGTATTGAAAAAGTTGTTTTTGATAGAGGTGGTTTTATATACCACGGAAAAGTAAAAGAATTTGCTGAAGCTGCTAGAGAAAAAGGACTAAAGTTTTAAGGAGTAGGTGAATGGGATACAAAAAAATTGAAAGAATTATAGAGCAAAGAATAAAAGAAAATCCAATTGACCCTAATACTTTAGAATTACAAGAAAAAGTGGTTGAAATTAGAAGAACCACTCGTGTTATGGAAGGTGGTAGAAGATTCTCATTCTCTACTTTAGCTGTTGTTGGGGATAAAAACGGTCATATTGGATTTGGACATGGAAAAGCTAGAGAAGTTCCTCCTTCTATAGCTAAAGCTATTGCTGATGCGAAAAAACATTTAATCAAAGTTCCTTTAATAGATGGAACTATTCCTCATGATGTTATTGGAGAATATGAATCTGCAGTTGTTCTTTTAAAACCTGCAAGAAAAGGTACAGGGGTTGTTGCAGGAGGACCTTTAAGACCTGTATTAGAGCTTCTAGGAGTTACAGATATCCTTACTAAAATACTTGGAAGAACAACAAATCCAAATAATGTTGTTAGAGCTACTTTTGATGCTCTTCTTAAACTTAAGTCTCCAGAGGAAATTGCAAAAATAAGAGGAGTGGATGAAACTAGAATTAGAGAAAATTACAGAATTTTCGCTGGAGGTGTTCCTATAAGATGAAACTTAAAGTGAAATTGGTTAGAGGATTAGCTGGTAAAAAGAAGTTCCAAAAGGATGCTGTTCGTTCTCTTGGACTTAGAAAAATAAATGATGAAAGAATTTTAGAAGATAACCCTATGGTTAGAGGAAATATTGAAAAAGTTAAGCATCTTATTAAGGTGGAGGAAGTAGAATAATGGGTTTCAAATTACATGAGCTTAGACCAAATGAAGGTGCTACTCATAGAAAAAAAAGAGTTGGTAGAGGTATAGGTTCAGGACACGGTAAAACTTCTACTAGAGGACATAAAGGACAAAAATCTAGAAGAGGATATGGAGAACTTCCAGCATTCTTTGAAGGTGGACAAACTCCATTTATTATGAGAATTCCTAAAAGGGGATTTAAAAACCCTAATACTGTAGAGTATGAAATTGTTAATGTAAAAACTTTAGAAGAAAGATTTGAGGCTAATGCAGAAGTTACTCCTGAGATTTTAAAAGAAAAAGGAATTATCCACTGCACGTCTGCAGTTAAAATACTTGGAGATGGAGAATTAACAAAACCTTTAAAGGTTAAAGCTCATAAATTTTCTAAATCTGCAGAAGAAAAAATAAAATCTGCTGGTGGTTCAGTAGAAGTAATTTCTTAATATATATTAGAGGGGATGTGATTGTTTGAGCTTATAAAAAAGTTATTTGAAATAAAAGACCTTAGAAAGAGAATTTTCTATACCCTTTTAATTTTTGCAGTTTACAGGCTCGGCACTCACATCCCTGTTCCTGGAGTTGATACTCAAGCTCTCTTTAACTATTTTAACTCATCAGGTGGAGTTCTATTTAATATCTATAATCTATTTTCAGGTGGAGCTTTAGGAAGATTGTCTGTTTTTGCTCTTGGTATTATGCCTTATATTTCTGCTGCAATCATAATGCAACTTCTTACTGCAATATTCCCTAGTCTTGAAAGGCTACAAAAAGAAGAAGGTGATTATGGTAGATGGAAAATTTCCCAATATACTAGATATCTGACAATTGCCATAGCAGGTTTTCAATCTTTTGCACTATCTGTTTGGATTTCAAATATTAGAACAGAAACAGGACAGTCTTTAATTTCTGAAAATGCAGTTGTTTTTATATTAATGACAACACTTATTATCACTGTTGGAACTGTATTTTTAATGTGGCTTGGTGAAAAGATTACAGAATTTGGAATTGGTAATGGTATTTCTATGATTATTCTTGCTAGTATAGTTGCTGGAATTCCTTCTGCGATAATTTCAACTTACGAGCAGTTGCAAACAGGAGCATTACCTTTATATAAAGTTGCTATTGCCATTGTAATTATAATTGCAGTTGTTGCAGGTATTATTTATATTCAGGAAGCAGAAAGAAGAATTCCAATACAATATGCAAGAAGGGGAATAACAACTAGGGAAACTGCAACTTATCTACCTTTAAAGCTAAATCCTGCAGGTGTTATTCCTATAATTTTTGCAGTTGCACTTATTATGTTTCCTGCAACTATAGCTCAAATGTTCGCAACAAAATCAGAGATAGCAAGAGTTATAGCAGATGCTTTATCTCCTCAAAGCTATATTTATTTTGCTGTTTATGTAGGATTAATTATATTTTTCACATACTTTTATACAGCAATAGTTATAAATCCTAAAGATATAGCTGATGGTCTTAGAAGAAATGGTGGTTTTATACCAGGTATAAGAGCAGGTACTCAAACTGAAGAATATATTAATTTTGTATTAACCAGACTTGTTTTTGCAGGTGCTATATTTTTAGCAGTTATAGCTGTTTTACCTATGTTCCTAGTTAGGATGCTTGATGTTCCATTTTACTTTGGAGGAACATCTGCCTTAATTGTTGTTGTCGTAGCTCTTGATACTTTACATCAAATTGAGGCTCATCTTGCTATGAAAAAGTATGAAGGATTTTTAAAGAGAGGTTAAACAATGGGAAAAATAATTATATTTTTAGGACCTCCAGGAGCTGGTAAAGGAACTCAGTCTGAAAGATTAATTAAAGATTATGGGTTTATTCAGCTTTCTACAGGAGATATATTAAGGGAAGCTGTCAAAAATGGAACTGAGCTTGGGAAAAAAGCTAAACAATATATGGATGCAGGACAATTAGTTCCTGATGATATTATTATTGGAATTATTAAAGATAAGTTAGATGAGCTAAAAGATGAAAATATAATATTTGATGGTTTTCCTAGAACTATACCACAAGCGGAAGCTTTTGATGAAATGCTTGCAAAAGAAGGAAAGGAAGTTGATAAGGTAATACTCTTTGATGTAGATGATGAAGAAGTTGTAAATAGGCTTTCAGGTAGAAGAATAGATCCTAAAACTGGGAAAACTTACCATATTATTTATAATCCTCCTCCTCCAGAGATTGAAGTTATTCAAAGAGATGATGATAAAGAAGATGTAATAAGAAAAAGACTAGAAGTCTACCATACACAAACAAAACCTCTAGTAGATTACTATAAGAAAAGAGGTAAATTAGTAGTAGTTAATGCTAATAACCCTCCAGATGATGTTTACAACCAAATAAAAGAAGTGTTATAATTTTAGATTATTATGATAGATTTAAAATCTAAGGAAGATATAGAAAAGCTAAAAATTGCGAATAGGATAGTTGCTGAAATTTTGCAGGTAATAAAGGAAGAAACAAAGCCAGGAATGACTGGCATAGACCTTGACGAGATAGCAAGAAGGGAAGCTGAAAAAAGAGGTGTAAAGCCTGCATTTTTAGGTTTATATGGTTTTCCAGCAGCACTTTGTGTTTCTATAAATGAAGAAATTGTTCATGGGGTTCCTAAAGATAAACCTATAAAAGAAGGTGATATTGTTAGTATAGATTTTGGGGTTGTTTATGACGGCTGGTATGGTGATGCAGCTATTTCTTATGTTGTAGGTAGTAAAATTAGCGATAGAAAAAGAAGGTTGTTAGAAGGTGTTGAAAGAGCTTTATATGCTGGTATAAATAAATGTTATCCCGGAAATACAGTTCGGGACATCGCGGCTGCTATTGAAGGCACTTTAAAGGAGTATAGACTTGCTCCTATTTGTGATTATGGGGGGCATGGAATTGGTAGAAAACCCCATGAAGACCCCCATGTATCAAATTGTGTTGCAAATGCTGAAAATGTTAAGCTTTTACCTGGTATGGTTTTAGCTATTGAGCCAATGGCAACACTTGGGAAAAGGGCTAATTACTACAGAAAGCTTAAAGATGGTTGGACAGTTGTTTCTAAAGAAAAGGCTATAGCTGCCCATTTTGAGCATTCTGTAGCTATAACGGAAGATGGTCCTATAATTTTGTCAAAACTTGATTAAAAAGGGAAGGATATGGGAAAGAAGAAAAGGGAAGATAAGAAGGAAAAAGGAATAGTAGTAGAAGGGACTGTAGAAGAAGCTCTTCCTAATGCTATGTTTAGAGTAAAGCTTGATACTGGGCATGAAGTTCTAGCCCATGTATCTGGAAAGATGAGAATGCATTTTATCCGTATTTTACCAGGAGATAGGGTTAGAGTTGAACTATCTCCATATGACCTTACAAGAGGTCGTATTGTTTTTAGACTGTAAAAAAATTTAGAGAGGTGGAAAGATGAAAGTTAGGTCTTCTGTTAAAAAAAGATGTGAAAAATGTAGAATTATAAAAAGAAACGGTAGAGTAATGGTTATATGTGAAAATCCAAAGCATAAACAAAAACAAGGATAATAGGAGGAAGTAATGGCTCGTATAGCAGGTGTTGATTTACCAGATAGAAAGAGATTGGAAATAGCTCTTACTTACATATATGGAATCGGTAAAACTAGAGCAAAAGAGATCCTCCAAAATACTGGAATTGATGGAATGAAAAGAGTTGGAGAATTAACCCCTGACGAATTAAATGCAATAAGAAAATACATTGAGCAAAACTATAAAGTTGAAGGTGATTTAAGAAGAGAAGTTGCGGTTAATATAAAAAGGCTTATGGATATGGGGTGTTATAGAGGAATTAGACACAGACTGGGTCTTCCTGTTAGAGGACAAAGGACAAAAACAAATGCAAAAACTAGAAGAAAATTCTCTGGAAGAATCAAAAGAAGATAATTGGAGGCTATATAAATGGCTAAGAAAAGAAAAAGAAGTACTAAAAAAGTTAAAAGAACAGTTCCTTACGGAATTGCTCACATTCAAGCAACATTTAACAACACTATTGTAACTATTACTGATAAAGAAGGTAATGTTTTAACTTGGGCTTCTGGAGGAACAGAAGGTTTTAAGGGAACAAGAAAATCTACTCCTTACGCTGCTCAAAAAGCTGCAGAAAAAGCTGCTAAAAGAGCAATGGAAGAATTTGGAATGACTGATGTTGAAGTATGGGTAAAAGGCCCAGGAGCAGGTAGAGAAACAGCTATAAAAACTATTCAAGCAACAGGTTTAAATGTTAGAGTTATTAAAGATGTAACTCCAATACCTCATAATGGATGTCGTCCACCAGCTAAAAGGAGGGTGTAATAGATGGGAAGATATATTGGTCCTTGGACAAAAATTAGCAGAAGACTTGGTGCTTTTGTAGGTGGAAGTTTAAAATCTTTCCAAAAAAGAAACTTTCCACCGGGACAACATGGAAGAACTCAAGGTAGAAGAAGAAAATTATCTGATTATGCTATTCGTCTTCAAGAAAAACAAAAACTAAGATTTTTGTATGGTGGAATAAGGGAAAAGCAGTTTAAAAGATATTTCGATGAAGCTGCTAGAATTGCTGGGGTTAGAGGTGGAAACACAGGTAATATTCTTCTCCAGCTTTTAGAAAGAAGACTTGACAATGTTGTTTATAGAATGGGTTTTGCTAAAACTAGACTTCAAGCTAGACAATTAGTAAGACATGGGCATTTCCTTGTAAATGGTAAAAAAGTAAATATACCTTCTTACCAGGTTGACCCTGGAGATATTATAGAGTTAAGGGAAAAAAGTAAAAAGTCTCCTTTATTTAAAGAGAACCTAGAACAAAGAGATCCAAGGTCTATTCCTTCTTGGTTAGAAGTTGATAGGGAAAACTTTAGAGGAAAAGTTTTAGAAATACCTGAAGAAATTGAGCTTGAAATTCCTGTTAATGTTCAGCTCATTATTGAGTACTACTCTGCGTAAATTATTGGAGGTAAAACGCCTATGCCATTTTTAGAATTTATAACTCCCGATAAAATTTATTGGGATGAAGCTTCCAAAACCGAAACTTATGGAAAGTTATATGTTGAACCTCTTGAAAGAGGTTGGGGAACTACAATAGGTAATGCTTTAAGAAGAGTTTTACTATCCTCTCTTGAAAGTGGAGCTATTACTGCAGTTAAAATACAAGGTGTAGCCCATGAGTTTGCTACTATAGAAGGCGTTATAGAAGATGTTGCTGAAATTATACTTAACTTAAAAGAAATCAAATTTAAAATGGAAGAAGGAATAGACAGTGAATTTGCTATATTAGAAGTTAAAGGTCCAGGTAAAGTAACTGCTAAAGATATTAAATTACCAAATGGCATAGAAGTTGTTAATCCAGATGTACATATAGCTACTATTGATAGTCCTGATACTGAATTAAAGATGGAAATTAAGATAGAAAAGGGACGAGGATATGTAACTGTAGAAGAAATGGAAGCTCCAACAGAAATAGGATGGATTTTAATAGACACTGCATTTTCTCCTATTACCAAATGCACATTTCATGTAGAACCTACAAGAGTAGGAGATAAAACAGACTACGACAAGTTAATTTTAGAAATATATACAGATGGTAGTATTACCCCAGATGAAGCTTTAACTAAAGCTTCTAATTTGCTCATAAAACACTTTGAGCTTTTATTAAATCCAACTGTTAGAAGAGTAGAGACTGTTAAAAAAGCTGTTCCTGAAAGCATTGCTCAAAGAATAGAAGAAGATAAATTATCTCTTGCTATTGACGAGCTTGATATTTCTTCTAGAGCTACAAATACTCTTAAAAAGCTTGGTATTCAAACAATTGGTGATTTAGTAAAAATGACTGAAGAAGATTTAAAAGAAGCTAAGTCTATTGGTAGAAAGGCATTAAAAGAAATCAAAGAAGCATTAGCAGACTTAGGATTAGAGCTTGCTCCTTCAAAACCTGCAGAAAAACAATAAAAGAGGTGAAGATAGATGCGTCATAGAGTAAAAACAAAAAGTTTTCATAGACCAAAAGAGCAAAGAGAGCACTTATTTGTTAACTTAGCTTGTGCATTAATAGAAAATGGAAGAATCCAAACAACAGAAGCAAAAGCAAAAGCGTTAAGACCTTTTATTGAAAAGTTGATTACACTTGCTAAAAAACAAACTGTTCATTCTAGAAGATTAATAAATTCTAGATTAAAACATCATAAATCTGCTGCTGATAAATTATTCAAAGAACTTGCACCACTTTATGAGAATAGAAATGGTGGATACACAAGAATTTACAAATTAGACAAGAGAAGAAGAGGAGATGACGCTGAACTAGCTATTATTGAGCTGGTAGATTATCCTTTTGAGGACTAACATTGTTTATATTAGCAAACTTTCTTGAGGCGGTGGCCAGGATACTGGACATCGCCTTAACTGTTTATATGTGGATAGTTATAATATCTGCTTTAATATCGTGGGTAAATCCAGACCCTTATAATCCTATAGTTAGATTTTTAAGAAATGCTACAGAACCAGTTTATAGAAAAATTAGAAAATATATTCCTACATATTTTGGTGGAATAGATATAGCTCCTCTAATTGTAATTCTAATAATTGTTTTTCTACAAATTTTTCTAGTTAATTCTCTCCTTGGATTAGCTTATAAATTAAAAGCTTATTAGTTATTTAATTTTTCTTTCAAAAATATAAAGTTATAAATATTATCTTCTACTTTCTCATCTTCATAAAAGAAAAAGTATACCCCTGTAGGAGTTTTATTACTGTATTCAACTATAAATATTACTGTTCCTTTATCTGTTTCTATTTTTCCAAAATCATCATTAACATACTTCAAAATTTCTTTATCACATACTTCCTCTTGTGTATATATACATTTTTGAGAGTTTATATCAAAGTAAGCAACAGAGGAAGTGTTTAGAATTTGGTTTAAAAGGAATATAGATTTCTTCTTATCTTCAAATGATATTCTGTCCAGACTTTCAATTTTTATTGGATATATTTTTTCTTTTAACTTAGATATCTCATTTATCTTTTGAGATATTTCATCTTCTTTTTGTTTTAAATCAGCTTTTAGTTTTGTAATAAATCCAGTTATTAAAACAATAGAAGTACTTGCAGGTAGCCAAAATAGTAGGCTTGAAAATTCTACATATTCTGAGACATAAAAACTATATAAAGAAGTAATTAGTCCTGCAAATAGGAATGTAAAAGTGTGTTTTTTTTCTTCGATATAAGAGACAAACAATGGAAAGAAGAAAATAGCCAATATAGGATTGTATGTTATATATATTACAAATAGAAAGAAAATAATGTCTGTGAAAACTAAGAGATATTTAGATAAGTCTTTAATAAAATACACAGAGAATAAGTATGCTATAGGGAAAATATATATTAATTTGTCTATATCTGTTTTTTCTAAAAAAGGTATAGACAAAACTGCTAATGCTATAATTCCTCTTATAAATAAATCTTTCATTCTAGCTCCTTTGCCAGAAAATTTATACAACCAAAAATATTTTTTGCAACTTCTTGAGAAGTATCTATATAAGGGTTTTTTTCAATACTTTTGAACCATATTAAGTTAGGTATTTTTAAATTTTCAAAGATATTTTCTGTTTTATAGTGAACATTTAGATGTTTGTTAATTATATTTAACATTTCTTTATTTAAATGAATATATCCATTTGTTTTATAAATTAGTTTTTCAAGTCCAAAGCCTGTTTCATCAATTAGAACATTAAAATGAGCATCTTTGAAATATTCTTTATAAATTTTTTCAATAAATGTTTTATCATTTTCTTCTAAAAATATAAATCTAACTCTGTATCCCCGTGGATAATTAATTGTTTTTAGTTTTTTTAGTATTTTAGAGAAAATATTGATGTTCCTTTTTTCTAAAATAGGTATAAAAATGTTTATAAATCTATATCCATATCCAAAATTGAAGAAATAAATCTTAAATTTTTTTGACAAGGTTTTTTCTTTTATCTCAATGGAAAGTATAACAAAACTACTAAAAAAATTTGATGTTTCTCATCATGAACTAAAGTTAAATTTAAATTTGACAAAACTAAAAAGGTTTAAAATAAATCAAATGGAAATTATACCCATTAGTTATACATATGACAAATTTATATACTCTGGTAAATATTTTTATTTTATTAAGGAACTAACACCTTATAAATATCATTATTTAGTAGAAATTGAAAAACCTTTAGCCATAATAACAAATTCTAAAATAAAATCATTTGTATCTAGCATACCTATATTTTTTGTAGAAAAAC
>QNYP01000019.1 GCA_003978675.1 Hydrogenothermus sp. | reverse complement strand
GTGATGAACCCAAATCCTTTCTTTGAGTTGAACCATTTAACCGTTCCTGTGATACGCACGACAAAATACCTCCAAAAAATTAAAATATTACTTAACTTCTTCCTGCGTGCGAAGAAGTTAAGTAATATTTTAATTTTTTGGAGGTATTTTGTCGTGCGTATCACAGGAACGGTTAAATGGTTCAACTCAAAGAAAGGATTTGGGTTCATCACAAGAGATGATGGACAAGGAGATATCTTTGTTCATTACTCAGCTATTGAAGGTGAGGGCTTCAAAAATCTTGAGGAAGGACAAAAGGTAGAATTTGAAGTTGTTCAGGAAGAAAAAGGCCCTAGAGCACAATCAGTAGTAAAATTATAGAAAATAATTGATGGAAGCCTTAGTAGGCTTCCTGATTATATAATTTCTACTTTTTCTTCTTTAAATTCATTTTTTTCTAAATCTAACTCCCAGCTTCTCCAATTTTCAGCCTTTCCATTATTTACAGACATAATTATGTAAGACATATCTGGTTGAGCAAACATTAAATCTGTTTTAGATGGTTTATCAGGATGGTCTGGATGGGTATGGTAAATACCTATTATTTGAACACCATTTTTTTCCGCATAGTCTTCAACTTTTAAATAATCTTTAGGAGATATTTCAAATCTATCATTAGCTCTTTCTTTGTTTTGGTTCTCTACTTGAAGAACCTCTTTTACTTCCCTTATGTTATTTTCATAGTCTATTTTTCCAAGCATAAATCCACAAATTTCATATGGGTATCCTTCTTCACCTTGTTTTTTTATTTCTTCAATATGCTCTTTCTTTATTTTTAACATTTTCACCTCTTTTGAGTGTTTTTTAATTAAAAGTTTATAGCATTCCTGATATAATTTTCAAAAATTTATAACCAGAGGTAATTAGTCATTTTTGAAAATAAAAATATTTTAGTTGGAGTAAGTGGTTCTATAGCAAGTTATAAAGCTTGTGAACTTGTTAGAGCTTTTCAAAAACTTGGGGCAAATGTTAGGGTTTGTATGACTCCCTCTGCAAAGGAATTTGTTGGAGAGTTAACTTTTAGAGCTCTAACTAATTATGAAGTTTTATCAGACTGGAAAGATGGAGAAACAGGATTAGAGCATATTTACTGGGCTAGATGGGCTGATATTTTTGTAATAGCCCCTGCTTCTGCAAATACAATTGCTAAACTTAGATTTGGTATTACTGATAACTTTTTAACCTCTGTTGCTCTTGCTTTTGATAAAAAAATCGTTGTTGCACCTGCTATGAATACTAAAATGTATGAAAATCCTGCAACGAAAGAAAATCTAGAAGTTTTAAAACAAAGGGGATTTATTATCACAAACCCTGATTGCGGAGAATTAGCCTGTGGAGAAGAAGGGAACGGAAAGCTCGCAGATATTGAAGATATTTTATTAGACACTGCCTATGCAATTTATGAAAAACCTCTAAAAAGTAAAACAGTTTTAATAACTGCTGGTGGAACAAGGGAACATTTTGACCCAATTAGATATATATCAAATGCTTCTTCTGGAAAAATGGGATACGCGTTAGCTAAATGGAGTTATATACTTGGAGCAAAAAAGGTTTATCTTATTTCTGCTCCTGTGTGTGAAAAGCCTATATCCAAAATAGAAACGATTAATGTAGTTTCTGCAAATGACATGTTTGAAAAAGTAAAACTACTATACAAAGAAGCAGATATTATTATTATGAACTCTGCTGTAGCAGATTTTAGACCTAAAAGTTATAGTTCTTCAAAACTAAAAAAGGATAAAGAAACTAATACAATAGAGCTTGTTCCAAATCCAGATATATTAAAATTTTTAGGAGAAAATAAAAAGGATAATCAGCTTTTAGTCGGTTTTGCTGCGGAAAGTGAAAATTTAGTAGAAAACGCAATTGGTAAATTAAAAAGAAAAAATCTAGACTGTATTGTTGCAAATGAACTCTCTGTTTTTAGTAAAGATACACATAAAGGATACATAATTTTCAAAAATTTAGAAAAAATAGAAATTCCACAAACAACAAAGGAAAAATCAGCTTACTTTATATTAAAAACAATTAGTGAAAAGGCTCTTAGAGTTTATAACTAATTTTATTACTTTTTACAAAAACTTGAAAACAGCTTTAAACAGAAATAAATTAGTATTCTTATTTATATTGCACTTAAATTTTATAAAGCTTAAATACATTAATAGCAGAAAGTATAGCAACAAATCCCACTTTGAAAAATTTAATGGAGGTGTGCAAAATGGAGTTTAAAGAATCTGATTTACCGGGGATTGGTAAAAAATTTTCAATAATAACATCTCACGGAGACAAAATAACGGTTGTTATACATATTACAGGAAAAAGGGAAATTTTCTTTTTTGAAGAAGGAGACTTTGACGACCCCCTTTGTGATATTGTTCTTACAGAAGAAGAGGCAAACCAGCTTGGTTCTGTATTAATGGGAGCTTACTTTAAGCCTGAAATGGAAAAAGATAAAGAGCTCTTCCTCCAAAACTTAGCAATAGAATGGTTCAAAGTTGAAAAAGGTTCACCAATTTCAGGTAAAAGCATTAAACAACTAGAAATAAGAAAAAAAACAGGAGCAACTGTAATATCAATAATTAGGGGAGATGAAACTATAACAAATCCTTTACCTGAGGAAGTTATAAAAGAAGGAGATGTTTTAGTCTTAATAGGTTCTAGAGATCAGATAGAAAAGTTCTTTAAGGAGTTTGGTGTAAATGCATAATGAGCTTCATTTACCTTTTTTATTACTTTTTGGAATAGTAAGTATTATCCTTTTTGTATCTGGATACATAGGAAAGCTTGTTAGATTTCCTACTATTATATTTTTTATTTTTGCAGGACTTATTCTTGGTAATATAGTTCATCAGGAAGAAGTTATAGAAAAATTTAGCGAAATAGGTATAGTTTTACTTTTTTTCTATCTTGGACTTGAATTTAACTTTAAAAGAGCTATTGAAACCGGAAAAAAAATATGGATAGTTGGTCTTTTAGACTTTTTATTTGGATTTGTTGTTATTTTTTTAACTATAAAAATTTTAGGATTTGATTTTTATAGTGCTTTATTAGCTGGAGGAATTGCTTATGCATCGTCTTCTGCTATTACAACAAAAATAATTGTAGATAACCATAGAATAGCAAATCCTGAAACCGAATTAATTCTTGGATTAATGGTTTTTGAGGATATTGTTGCCCCTGTTTTACTTGCAATAATTTCTTCCTTTTCTAATGGTCATAATTTTTCCTTTATGGAAATAAATCTTATTTTCTTAAAAATATTTGCTGTATTCATTATCATCTGGCTTATAAGTCATTTCTTTAAAGATAAACTAAACAAGTTTATAGACAGTTTTATAGGAGAAGACATTTTTATACTGTTTGCATTTGGTATAGTTGTTTTAGCTTCTGGATTTACACAATACATAGGACTATCTGAAGCCCTTGGAGCATTTTTAGTTGGAGTTCTAATGGCTGAAGCTGGAAAAGAAGAAGAAATTGAAAAAGCTTTATACTCAATAAAAGACCTTGCTGTTGCTTTATTCTTTATGTTCTTTGGCGCTTCAATACAATTTTCATCCGTATCATTTGATAGCAAACTTTTAACTGCATTAATTTTAATAATTGTTCTTTCAATTATAGGAAAATTCTTAACAGGTTATTTGGGAGGTCTTTTAACAGGTCTTTCCAAAAAAGCATCTGCAATTGTAGGATTTTCAATCATCAATAGAGGGGAATTCTCCATCGTTATGTCTAAATTTGCAAAACCTGAGTACGTTCCATTGGTTGGGATTTATGTTCTAGTAATGGCATCTATAGGTATAATTTTTGCACAATTTGCACCAAAATTAGCGCAATTAATATTCCCTAAAAAATCCAAAAAGAAAAAGAAGAAAAAGAAAATATCAAAACCTGAATATGTTTAATGTTATAAAATTATATAATTAACTAACTTTATGTAAGGAATTAGATATATGTCTGATACACTGCTTTACATTCTTTTTTTCTTAGTTGGGCTTGTGGCTGGTGGCTTTTATTTTACACATCTTTGGAAAAGCGTTAATGCCTACAAATCTGACAAAGGTAAAATTATATTCTCATCTTTTATAAGATTCCCTGTTCCATTAGTTGCTGTTTTTGTTGCTGGATTATTTGCAGGCATTGGTGGAATATTATCAGTAATATTTGGTTTTACAGTCTTCCAGTTTATATATTTAGTAAAGAAAGGTTCACAGCTCAAAAAAGAAATAGAAGAATACGCAAAATCCCAAGAAAGTAATAAAGATGGAGAATAATTTTTTAATATTTATTTTTGTTTTTGCTTTTGGAACGATAATAGGAAGTTTTTTAAATGTTCTTATATATAGATTGCCTAGAGATATGTCTATAGTTTTTCCTTCCTCACATTGTCCTAAATGTGGACATAAATTAAGATGGTATGAAAATATTCCTGTATTTTCTTACATTTTCTTAAAAGGAAAGTGTAATAAGTGTAAAACTTCTATTTCCTTAAAATATCCGATTGTTGAAATATTAACTGGTTTATCTGCTAGTCTTTCTTATCTAAAATGGGGAATATCTATTGATTTTGCATTTAATTTTGTATTTTTAGCTTTAGTTATTGCAATTAGCTTTATAGATTTAGATTTTAAAATTATTCCTGATGAACTAAATTTAATTGGATTTTTATCTGGTTTAATATACTCTGCGATAAGAGCAGATTTTTCTATTATTGATGCTCTTTTAGGTAGTTTTGTTGGTGCTGGGTTTTTATTTGCAACAGCCTATTTATATCTTAAATTCAGAGGCATAGAAGGTCTTGGAATGGGAGATGTTAAATTATTAGCGTTTTTTGGTAGTTATTTAGGGTGGTTTGGAAGTTTATTTGTTATATTTGTGGGTTCTATTTTAGGAGTTATTGTAGGACTTACATTAGCTTACATTTATAAATCAGAAGATAAAGCAAAATTTGAAATACCTTTTGGGCCTTATCTTTCAATAGCAGGTGTTTTATATTTATTTTTTGGAGAAATTATTAAAAACTGGTATTTGGGAGTATGAAAAATACAGAAATAAAATATAAACTCTGGATAGAACAAGATGGAGATATTATTATAGGTATGGGTAGAGACAAACTTCTTAGAGAAATTGAGAAAACAGGTTCTATAAAAAAAGCTTCAGAAAAAACAGGAATTTCTTATAAAAAGGCTCTTGAATACATAAAAGCAATGGAAAAAAGGACAGGGCAAAAGATTGTTGAAACATTTAGAGGGGGGAAAGAAAAAGGAGGAGCAAAGCTTACACCTTTTGCAAAAAAATTACTTAAAGATTTTGAAAAGATAATGGAAAATTTTGAAAATTTAAAACAAAAGCTAGAAGATGAAAAATATATTTGAGCTTAGAAGATTATACTTTATAGGGCTTTTTAGTAGTATTATATACCCTTCATTACTTATGGTAATTTTAGGTAAATCTCCTATAAAAGATGTTTCAAATATTGGAATTTTCTTAATTTCTGCTTCTTCACTGGTAATTTTTTATATAGTATTTTTAAAAGTAAGGCAAAACCTTTATGGCAATTATAAAATTGCTTTAATTTTAGGACATTTACCTATGATAATAGGTTTTTTATTTTCATTTTTAGAGAAAAATTACCTTTATATACTGATATCTTTTCCTGTATTCTTAATAATCTATATTATTTTAATACCAAAAGGTGAAAACTAATGGAAAATTGGAAAGAAAAATTAGAAAATTGGAAAAAAGAAGGGAAAAAAATTGTTTTTACAAACGGTTGTTTTGATATTATCCACGCTGGTCATGTGGACTATCTAGAAAAAGCCAAAGCCTTAGGAGATATTTTAGTTGTTGGTTTAAACTCTGACAATTCTGTAAGAAGACTAAAAGGAAAAGATAGACCAATTAATCCTGTAGAATATAGAAAAAAAGTTCTAGAGGCTTTAAAACCTGTAGATTTAGTTATTATTTTTGAAGAAGATACACCAGAAAACCTTATAAAAAAAGTAAAGCCAGATGTTTTAGTAAAAGGAGGAGATTATACAGTAGATACTATCGTAGGAGCAGATTTTGTTAAAAGCTACGGAGGAAAAGTTGCAATAATAGATTTCGTTTGTGATATATCCACAACAAAAATTACACAAAAAATAAGAGGGCAAAAATAGGTATAGGATTACCAAACTGGCTTACCATTCTTAGAATATTTTTAGTCCCACTTTTTGTTATATTCATAGGTTATAATAAACCTCTCTATGCACTTATAGTTTTTATTATTGCTGGTATAACTGACGCTTTAGATGGCTTTCTTGCCAGAAAGTTAAATCAGATTACATATCTAGGTAAAATTTTAGACCCTATTGCAGATAAAACATTACTTATAACAAGTTTTATATTTATATATACCTCTAATTTTGAAGTAAAATTTCCATTCTGGTATGTGGTTATTGTAATTAGTAGAGATGTTTACCTTTTAGCAGGTGCAGTATTGATATATTTCTTAAAAGGTGGAGTAAAAATAAATCCTTCTTTATTTGGAAAAGCAACTACTTTTTTTCAAATAGTATCTATTATAGTAATACTTATTGCTAATGTGTATTTTATACCTATGTATTTTGTAGAAATTACAATATATTTATCTACTTTGTTTACAATTTTATCTACAATAAATTACACAAATGAAGGAATAAAACAATTAATGAGGTAAAAATATGGAGATAAAAACTCATAAAGAAATAAATCAAGAACTTTGCGGAATACCAATAGCAATACAAGATGGAGAATTTGCAGTTGTTAAACTAAAATTAACAGAAAATATGAAAGTTGACGAAAAAGGACTTGTGCATGGAGGTTTTATATTTGGCGGAGCTGATTATTGTGCGATGTTAACAGTAAATCATCCTAATGTAGTTTTGGCAAAGGCAGAAGTTAAATTTATAAAACCTGCAAAAGTAGGAGAAGAAATAATCTTTAAGAGTAAAATTTTAGAAAAAAATGCAACTAAATATTTAATAAAAGTTAATGGATTCAATAAAGAGGATACAGTTGTATTTACAGGAAATTTTTACTGTGTAATAACAGAAAAGCATGTTTTAGAGTAGAAAAATGGTTAATCCTAGTTTTTTTGTCTCAGAAAGTAATAAACCAGTTTATATATTAATAAGAAGTTTTTTAAATGATAAGTTTATAGGTGTTTTATATGGGGAAATTGGTGTAGGGAAAACATACTTTATAAAAAAACTTTTAGAAGAAGAATTTATACATTACTATACATATGTATCTGCAACAGATATTGAAAATATAAAAGAATTTTTAGCAGACCTTTATTTAGATGATTATACAGTTTTGGTTATAGATGATGCTCAAAATCTTTCTCTAGATGATTTCAGGGAAATTTTTAAATATTACTTAACTAATAAAACCTTAAATGTAATTTTTGTTGGAAATAGAAATTTAAAACAAAAGCTAAATTCATTTAAATTTAAATCTATAAGAGCAGGACTGAATTTTATTTTAGAACTTAAACCACTTCAAAACTTTAAAGAATTTGAAAAATTTGTAAAGCACTACACATCAGAAAATGGAATTAGTGTTCATTTTACTAAAGGAGCTTTAAAGTACATTTACAAAAAAACAGGAGGAAGAATAAAAGATATTGTTGAAATCCTAGATAAGTTAAAAGATAAAAAACTTATAACTTCTTTATACTTTGAAAAGAAAAAAGTTATAGTTCCTCTTATTGGAACTGTAGCTTTAATTTCTGGAATGTCTTATATAATAGTTTCAGAAGCAAATAAAATAACAAAAATATTAAAAGAAAAAGAAAAAAAGCCCCAAAAGAAAGTAGTTGACACTAAAACTTTAGAAAAAATACAGAAAATAAAAGAAAAAGATAAGAAACTTATGCAAATAGCCAAAACAAATCCTGCTCTTTTGGAAGAAAAAGAGGAATGTTCAGAAGGGTCTAATATTCTGATAGGAGAATGTAAAGCTGCTACTGTAGAAAAATCAGAAAAAGAAATAAAGCAAAATAAACAATCTAAAAATATAGAAAAACCAAAAGTGGTAAATAAATCTCTTCAGGAATTAAATAAACTTCAAAAGAATAATAGTAAGATCTCCTCATTAAAAAAAGTTTATAAATACGCAATATTTTTAGGGGTTTTCCGTTCAGAAAAGTCTGCAAAAAAAGTTGCCGAACTTGCTTATAAAATAACAGGGGAAAAACCTATAATAAAAAGTACAAAGGAAAATCTAAACAAAGTTATAATACTTATCAATGATAAAGAAAAACTATATAAAGTTTTAAAAGCCTTAAAAAAAACTAAAACATTTAAAGATGCGTACTTTAGAAAGGGTAATTTCCTAATTTGAGGTAATTCTCATGTCTAACAACTTTCTCAATTTTTTTGGGTTTGAAGAAGACCCCTTTAAAATAACTCCTGATATAGATTTCTTTTTCAATTCAAAATCCCATCAAGAAGCGTTAATGGCACTCGAATATATATACCATTCAGAAGAAGGTTTTGTCGTTATTGTCGGAGAACCGGGAACAGGTAAAACAATTACGATAAGAAAGTTTTTATCTCAAATTCCAGAAAATATGGAATATGCTTATATCTTATTCCCAAATCTGTCTCCAGAAGAACTTTTATATGCAATATTGGAAGATTTTGGTATCAAAATCCCTAATGAAAATATAACTAAGAACAAACTCTTTTCAATGTTGAAAGATTTCTTAATAGAAAAGAAAAAAGAAGGAAAAAAAATATTTATAATTGTAGATGAAGCTCAAAACCTATCTATAGAAACTTTAGAAGAACTAAGAATACTTTCAAACTTAGAAACAGAAAAAGAGAAATTATTACAGATTGTATTAACAGGCCAACCTGAGCTTGAAGAAAAGCTAAACTCTCCAAGATTAAGACAATTAAAACAAAGAATTACAGTATTTATTAAACTAAACAACTTATCAAAAGATGAAGTGGAAAATTATATAAATTATAGATTGTCAAAGGCAGGTAATAGTTCTGTTAGAATAACAAAAAAAGCAATTAATGAAATCTATAAATTATCAAAAGGTATTCCACGAATAATAAATCAAATAATGGAAAGAGCATTAATGTCTGCTTTTGTAAACCAAGAAACCACTATAGATAAAAAACATATAAAACAAGCAAAACAAAGTCTAAATTTCGAAGAGTCTATCGGAGGGGTAAATATGTTTCAGTTAACGCTACCTAAGGTAATTTTAATCTTTGTACTAGGGGGAATTTTCTTTTTAACAAATTACTTTTTATTTATTAAAACCTCTGATAATATTCAATCAAAAAAAACATACATATCTACTGGTGTAAATCAAAATACGATAACTGCTAATGTGACTAGTGAAACTAACCAAAAACAAACTCAAAATAGTTCATATAAAAACAAGGCAAATAAAGAAGAAAAATACTATATTCTGTATTTTGCAACTACACCTTCTTTTGAAGAAGCAAAAAAAATAAAGGAAGAATATGAAAACCTATCAGGAGAAAATTTTAATATATTAAAAGTTCAAAACGGTAAGTATTACTCAGTAGCAAGACTTTACAAAGATAAAGAAACTGGGAAAAAAGATTTAAAAAGGTTAAAGAAAATTTTAGAAGATAATGATGCTTTTTTAACAGGAAAAATGTTCTCTGTTGAAATAGTTGAATAGTTAAACAACCTTAATATTAAAAGAAATAACTTTTTTATAATCATCTTTCAGATATATAGTTAATGAGCTTCTTATATAAAAATCTTTCCAATTTAGATTTACACCATGAGCAACAGGAAAAGTTCCTCTAGTTCCGCCAAAATTTACAATTCTAAACTCACAGCCTTTAGGAATTTTTATGGTTTCAAAATTTTTAACTCTTTTTAATTTTCCATTTATGCTTGCAGTAAGATAATAACTATTTCCTTTTATAAATTCATTTAAGTTTGAAAGTATATATTCAAAAGATGGTTTTATTTTAACCCCATAAATTTTAAAAAATCCATCAAGCATATAAAAATGAGTTTTTATTTTTTCCTTTAAAGAAGGAAGTTGCTTTGAACTTTCCAAACAAAATGCAGGTATGTCCTGATTTAAACACCAACCAGTAAGAGCTTTCCTTTGCTCTAAGTGCCTGTCAGAAGTAAATGTTTGAGTACAATATACAGGTATCTTATATTTTCTATTTGAAATTTTTTTATTTGCCTCATCAATAACAAATTTTGCAATTTTGTAAAGAGGAAAATTTTTATAATTAAACTCATCTATAACCAAGCATTGTCCCCAATGATTTTTGTTTAAAGAATGAAAACCAAAACCGTCATGTAAAGATAAAACTACATCAGGTTTAAATGCTTTTATTAATTCTTTTAGAGAAATGACAAATCTATAATCTGCGTCTCTTTGAGAAATCTTAGAAAATTTTCTATTCATATCTCCGTTGTATCCCCTACGATTTGCCAAAACAGAGATAAAATTACTACGAGGAACAATTATAAGTTCTCCCTTTTCTATTTCCGTATCTACCAAAATATCTGCGGTTTTATATGCTCCTATCTCATTGCCGTGAATACCACCAATTACAAGGATTCTACCACCTTTTTCTTTTCCTTTTTTATAAAAATACTCAAATGGTTTTTCTGGAAGAAATATATGAACCCGTGTTGATTTATCTATGGCAAAAGATTTACCGGCCAATAAAAAAGGAGATAAACTTATATACTTTATAAACTTTCTTCTGCTAAAATTTTCCATTTTCCATTCTCATTTATTAGATATAAGATTTTTCTACCTTTCCAATTATAATTATTAGAGTTATACTCCATAAAAAATGAAACTGTATATAAATTACCGAAATCTAAAATTCTTCCATCTTTAGATATATTTATATCTTTAATATAAATCCTAATCCATTTTTTGTATTTAGAAACATTTATTTTATGTCTTTTAAAATTTTCAAAACCTCCGTATTGAGAAATCATATTTTTAGAATAAAAGCTTAAGTATCTATCAATATTGCCGTTTTTTGTTGCTTTTTCCCAAGCCTCTTTCCAGTTATATAAAAATTCAATTATAGAATTTTTTGTTTTTTCCTGATTTTCTAATGTTGTGTAGCTAAAATCTTCAACGATTATTATCGGGGTTTCTTTAAAGTTTACAAAGTCTTTATATACTTTAAATACATCATTTGTAACAACCACACAACCATTTGAGCTAAAAGGAGGTCTATTATTATCATTTGTGGCATGTAGCCATATACCGTGCCCATTTCTTTTAAGAAGTTTTTTATCAATAATATTAGGATAATTTAAAGGATAAGCGCCTTCTCCATATATTTCTGCTAATCTAGACTTATCTATAAAAGTCAATGGAAAGTAAATACCATTTGGTGTCCTCTGATCTCCTTCTTGGAGTTTATCTCCAGGTCTTTTACCTGTTATACACTTATTTTGAACTATTTGCTTTATTACAGAATTTTCATTGGTATAAACCTTTATCTGCTGCTTTCGCTTTGAAACAACTATCGCAAATTTTCCTTTTGGAATATAAACAACATTTTCCAAAACTTTATCTATAGGAGCATATGTCGTTTTTAAAACCTTATAAAATTCAAACTCTGTCTTGGCAAGTTTTTCCTCACCAATTTCCAAAAAACCAAATATTTTAAGTTTAATATGATCCTCAAATGATAAGTTCTCCAAATAATTTTGAAAATTTTTTAAATCAGTAACTTCTTTTTTTACAATAGCAAAACTTTCATAAAAAAAAGCCATACAAATTATAAATATAAAATTAATCCCTAAAACTACACGTAGTACCATTATACCCCGTTATATCAACATCACAATTTGAATAATCATTTCCTTTTTCAACATTCCATAAATCACAAAAATTTAAAGTACAAGCTACATTTGTACAATTATCGTCAGTATAAATTGTATATACCTTTCCAGGATAAAATCTATCCCCATCAATCTCTCTACATATATTATTATTGTCCATATAGTATAATTTACCTTTAACTTTTTCACCAACGGTTATACCAGAAGTAGAACAGTCTCTTCCAGAAATACCTGTCATATCCGTTGGATTTACCGATATAGAGAAACTTCCTGTTACAATTTGAGGACAACTATCTTGAACACTAACATTAAAAGTATACGCACCAATATTATCTATAACTAGGCCAGAAAGAGAACATACAGATGTAGTATTTCCTGAGCAAAAGCTTACATTTAATGGCAAATTACCAGTATATGACCAATTATAAGGATTTACACCACCATTGGCTGTTATTGAACCATTAAACGTTTCACATAAATTTACAGCTGGTAGATTTGATGATAAAGACAATGTTGGACAAGCTATATTTATAGTATAAACACCAGATGTGGATTGTTTTGTAGGGCAACTATCACCATAGCCCACTTGAAAATTGCAAATAGCACTTCCTGTAGGTTTTCCTGATATTACTGCATTTGAAGAAGAACATGTAAGAGTTAAACCTGCACAAGAAGAAGGAGTACATAAAGTATTTGTATAAGGGGATACTCCTCCACTTGGAGATATAAGTAGACTATAAGATGTCCCTACATATGCCGTATAAGTTCCTGGAGATGGATTTAATGATAAAATAGGACAGTTTCCTCCACCTCCACCACCACTTCCTCCACCAGCAGAACCTGAAACTATGGTTAACGCAAAAGTTTTATCTACTGAACCAGCACAGCTATCAGTTACTCTTACCGTTACTTTATATGTTCCTTCTGCTGTATCTATAGTTCCATCATCAGACCTTAAGACTCCATTTGAATCAATTACAATATCAACACCTCCATTATTAATAAGTTGCCACGTATAATTTCCTGCTCCACCACTTGCTTGAAGCAATACTCTATAATCATTTCCTTTATAAGCGTATGGTAAGGTGATAGTATCTATCTTAACCGGATTTGGATTTACTTTTAGTGGAATTTGTGTTGTTGTTGTTTCATTACAGCTTGTTAGAGAAACAGATACCCTATAATTACCAGCTGTTCCAGAATTTGGCGTTCCTGATATAGTATTATTAGATGTAGATAAACCACTTGGTAAACTATTACTATCTATATTCCATGTATAACTTCCATTTCCTCCTTTTCCTGTAAGGGAAACACTATAAGGTAAACACTCTGTGGCATCTGGAAGGACAGTTTCAAAAACATAAGGGGGTTGTGCTTTTACTGTCAAGTTAAAGTTTGCACTAGCAGTATTATGAGGAGCAGGAGTTAGACTATCTTCAACATCTACAGTTAAGTTTAAAGTTTTAGTGCAAGAAGATAGTTTTCCATCAGTAGAGGAAGTATCACAATTAATCTGCCCGTAAATTTTATCGTCAGTTGCAGTAAGACCACAGGACAACCCAGACCACGTATAACTATAAGGAGGTTGCCCACCATTCACATTGATAGAGGCTTCATAATATTTGTCCTCTGTAGCAGTAGGTAAGTTTCCTGAAACTGTAAGAGAAGGAGGACATAAATCTCTTTTTAATGAGTTTATATCATAGTAACAAATAATATCATCATAATTATCTATTCCATATGGTTTTACATCTAAAGTGTTATTTCCATCTGGATTAGTATTATCTACTCTGTTTTCTCCTTTACTGTATATAGCAAAAACAATATTACTCTTCGTAGATTCTATTGTTGAAGCATCACTATAGATATTTATAGTTAAAGTATTATTACTATTTGGTGATTGAGAGCATATATTATTAGATGTATATGCATCAGCACTTGTATTTATTTTATAAATTAGATTTTCTTCATAAGCATCCTTTGTTTTAATACCTAAAGAGGATAAATTAGAAGGGATAAGATAGTGTGTGGATATATATCCCTTTACGGCTTCACAGGCATTTTGAACAGTATTTTTTGTAATTGATGTTTTCATATTTTTTACATATATAAGAAAGGCAGACATACCTATCCCCATAAATATTCCAATAATTACAAGAATAATAGCAAGCTCTATTAAAGTTAAACCGTTTAGTTTTCTCATTTTTATAAACCTTCTAAAAATTTTATTCTTTCTTGTATAAGTTTATAAAACTCATCGTTGTTTTTCTTTACCATTTTATAAGCTTTTAAAGCTTCCTTGTAATTACCTTTTATTTCTAGCACCCTTCCATATGCATAGACATATATAGGTTTTTTATTAAAAATAAAAGCCTTTTTATAAAATGTCAAAGATTTATTTATATCTCCCTTTGTCTCATATAACATCCCCATTAGCAGATTTTTATCCGCTATATTTAATATATTATTTCTAATAAAATCATCAGCAAATTCTAGATAACCTGTTTTTATAAGTTTAATAGATATATTTTTAGCTAAATTTTGATTTTGTTTTATATAATTAATAAATTTAGCAATTCTATTCATTTGTCCTGTTTGGATATAAATATATATTAGTTTGTCTAAAACATAATTATCTTTTTTTAATGAAAATGCTTTCTCATATAGGTTTAATGCTTCTATTAAATCGCCTTTATCTAAATAATAATCTGCTAACAATACTAATTTATTAAAATCTTCATATTTAAATTGTCGTTGTTGAGGAGGATTAGCTTTTGACTTTTCTAAAGAATTAACTTTATCTGTATTTGATATTTTTATAATAGGAGGTTCTTTTACTTCTTTTGTTTCTTTAGGGATAACTTCTTTTTCTTTTGGTTTTTGAATATTTTCAGGGGTTTTTTCTTTTGCTACTTGGGTTTCTTCAGTTGTTTCTTTTAATTCTTGTTTTTCTTCTACATTTTGGTTTTCTTTATTTTCTATAGGTCTTATATCTTGTTGCCTAATGTCTTGTTTTGGTTCTCGTTTATTTATATTATCAACATTATGATTTACTATCATTTGTTTATTTTGTTTATTAACAACTGGTAATTTACCATAATTATTATTAATAAAATACACAAATCCTAAAATTGCAAAAGCTCCTAAAATAGCTATTCCAAGCAATGATATAAAGATAAACTTTCTTGAAAAGCTAAATTTTTGAGTTTTTTCATCTGGCTTTATTCCTGGTGGTAAAGTTTCCAAACTTTGTTTTTCATCTGAACTATTCTTGTTTTTAAGCTTTTTTAAAGCTTCCACTATCAGGCTCATAATTTATTACCAGTTTATTATTTTAGGTTTTATAAAAATTATTAGTTCTTTTTTTCTCATTATATTTTGTTTTGACTTAAATAAATTTCCCAAAATAGGTATTTCTGCAAGTAAAGGAACTTTCTTAGTATTGATTTCTTTATACTTTGTCATTAAACCTCCAATTATAACTGTATCACCATCTTTTACCTTTATAATTGTTCCTGCTTCCTTCATTTCCACAATTGGTGCTTCGGCCTCAACATTTCCTCCTTGAATTAATTGTTTTGTTCCCCTTATATTTGTTGCAACAGGAACTATATTTAAAGTAATTGTTTTATCATCATTAATAAAAGGAAGAACTCCAAGTAATATGCCATCCAAAACACTTGTTCTTACATAATTGTTTGCAAAATTAGTTCCTGTTGTTCCAGTAAATGCCTGAACCTGTTTTTCCCAAAAAGGTATTACTGTTCCTGTAGATATTAATGCAGGTTGCCCATTAATTACCCTTATCCTAGGATTAGATAAAGTCTCTATATTCCCAACCTGGGCTAGAACTTCTAAGAGACTATTAAAATTTGAACCACTAACAACTATTCTCCCTGTACTTTCTCCCAAAGCTAAGGTCTGAGATACATCAATTGTACTTCCAAATATATTAAATATAGCATTCCAATCTATTCCGTACTTCCATTCATCATTTAAGTCAACCTCTATTATTTTTGCCTCTATTAAAACCTGCTTAGACAAAGACTTTTCTACAACATCTAGATATTCTTCTACTTGTTTAATATTGTAAACTTTGTCAGTAATTATAACTGTTCCCGTTTGTTTATCTATAACAATTTTTCCTAAAGGAGACAGTAGCTTTTTTATATTTTGTTCTAATATAGAAAAAAAATCTCTATCTTGCTGGTTAGATGAAAAATTTAATGTAAAGTTTCCTTGTAGATTAGAACCTCCTATGAAGCTACCAATACCAGTACCACCTGTTATTCCTGTTCCTATTGTAGTTCCTGTAGCCCCACCAAATCCACTTAAAGAACCTCCTCCAAGAACATCCCCCCCTAAACTAACTTGATAATTTGTAAGTGATTTAATATAAGGTATTTTGAATGTTTTTGTTATTATAGAGCGAAATACTATAATATTACCTTTTATTTCATAATTTACGTTCCCAAGACTAGATATTACCTCTAAAACTTCCTTAGCAGGTGTATTTTCGAAATTTACAGATATAGGCATAGATTTATCTACATCCTCTGTTATTACAATATTAAGCCCTAAGTCTTGAGCTAAAGCAAGTAAAACATTTCCTAAAGTTGCATTTCTAAGAGTTAATGAAATCCTCTTCGTATCTAAAAAACTTTTTGATTCAGTTTTGTCTATAACCTCTAATGGAGATGGGGGAGGTGGCAGATAATATTTCTTTTTTGGGACTAAAGGTTTATTCTCTGTTTTTTGTGATGTGTATATTTTATTATTGTTACTCTCTTTTTTATAAATAGCAGTTTTTGTTTCTTTATATCCACAAGATACCAAACTAAAACTTATCAAAAATAAAAAAAGTCCAACTATCTTATTTTTAACCATCTTTTACCCCACGCTCCATCTAATAAGACCCCATCCTCTTTTATTAAGAATACATATTCTTTATCGGAAATAAAGTCTCCTTCTGTTAAAAGTTTATTATTTATAACAACAAATTTCTTATTTACTCCTATATAAATCATATCAATATTGTAAAAGGGAGGTGGTTGTTTCTTTATACTTGCTTTTGGAATATTAAATTTCTTTCTTAGGGGAGGAGGAACAGTCCCTTTGTTAACATTTTCTTTAAATGGAACTAATGTAAAGGCTTCAAATATAGTTTCTATCCATGAATTCTTATTCGAACGTTCTTTTTCAATAAAATAGACACTTGGAAGTGTAAAATTAATCCGAGATTTAATTATTTCCTTGTACGATGAAAAGTTATTTTCAATAACTTTTATCATTTCTTGGGAAAAAAAAGTAAGGAATATAGTAAATATGATTATAGGACTAACCAACAACAATATATTTTTTGAAGATAAATAAGTTTTTAATTTCATTTACTTTCTCTAAAAGGTTGTATTAAAATCATTTCTATTTTTAAAATTGTCCCTTCTGTTGTTAGTTTTTGTTCTATATGTGTTAAATCTACTAAAGGTGATACAGAGTTTAAAAGCTTATAGAATAAATTTCTCATATCTTCCATACTTGTGTATTTATAATTTAAAGATGCTATTGCATAAATGTTATTATCTTTTTCGTATGGAGCTTTTTGAATTTTAATATTGTAATTTTTTTTTAAATATTCTATAAATTCGTAAAGGTTTATATATGCTTGTTCTTTATACAATTTTCTTATATTGTATTCATGGACTTTATACTCTATTTTATGAAGATTTTGAACAAATAAATCTAACCTATTTTCTTTTCTTAAAATTATAATATCTGCCATTTTTAAACTTTTTTCTTCTTTATTTAAAAACAAAGCAAAAATCAATAAAAAGAAAAAAATTATTACGATAACAACGTAAAGTACAAAAAATCTTTCCAAACTTTTCAGCCTATTTTTCATCTTGTATCTCTTTTTGAATATTTATATCTATATCAACAGTAAATTTATTTATATCTAAAAGTATTGTTTTATTTAATTTAACACTTCTGTTCTTCTGTAGTATTTCTTCAAGTGTATCTTCTAACTTACTCTTAAACA
>QNYP01000101.1 GCA_003978675.1 Hydrogenothermus sp. | reverse complement strand
TCTATTTATAAAATGACAAAAGCCTACAGCAATAGCATCTGCTTCATCTGTAGAATTTAACCTCAAATTAAAAATTTTTTCAACCATTTTTAGAACAGATAACTTATCAGACCAGCCATATCCAGTTATTGCATTCTTTACTTGTTGAGGTGTGTATTCAAAAAGTGGTATGTTATACATAGAAGATAAAAGTAAAATTATTCCTCTAACTTCCCCCAATCTGATTAATGATTGAGGATTTTTGCCGTAAAACGATGCTTCTAGCGCCAATTCTTGGGGATTGTATGTATTTATAATTCTTTCTAGTTCTAGATAAATTTTTCTTAAATTTTCTGGTCTTTTATTTGATTTTATTACTCCTGAGATTATGTAAGTAGGGAAATTTTTAGAAGAAAAATCAAAAACAGAAAACCCGGTTTTATAATTCCCCGGGTCTATACTTAAAACTATCATCACGCAAGTTTAGACATCATTTCATCTGACATTTCAAAGTTTGAATAAACCTTTTGAACATCATCTTGGTCTTCTAATGCTTCCAGTAATTTCATTAATTTTTCTGCAGTTTCTTGGTCTTTAACTTCCACAGTAGTTGTTGGTATTTTTGTTAGTTCTGCTCTTTCTATTTTCAAACCTTCTTTTTCCAGATTTTCTTTAACTGCATATAAATCCGTTGGGGCAGTTCTAATTTCATAGTAGTTTTCATCGTCCATAATTACATCTTCAGCTCCAGCTTCTATTGCTTTTTCAAAAATAGTTTCTTCATCTATTCCTTCTTTTGGTACTAAAATAACTCCTTTATCTTCAAACATAAAAGATACACAACCAGAAGCTCCTAAATTTCCTCCATGTTTTGAGAATATGTGTCTTATCTCTCCGGTAGTTCTATTTCTGTTATCTGTTAAACATTCAACAATAATTGCAACTCCTTCAGGTCCATAACCTTCGTAAGATACTTCTTCATAAGTAACCCCTTCTAGTTCTCCTGTTCCTTTTTTGATAGCCCTTTCTATATTTTCAGCAGGCATATTATGTTGTTTTGCTTTTTCTATTGCCATTCTAAGTCTTGGGTTAAATTCAGGGTCGCCTCCACCTTGACGAGCTGCAACAGTTATTTCCCTAATTAATTTTGTAAATATTTGACCTCTTTTTGCATCCATTTTAGCTTTTTTGTGCCTTATGTTATGCCATTTACTATGTCCAGCCATTTACTACAAACCTCCTAGAATTTAGGATATATTATTCTACTATGATATATAACCTTTATAAACAGCTTTCAAGTGCTTATGGAAAGCAAAATTGGTGGCCTTTAAGTGGATATATGAATAAATTTGATGAAGTTAGTATTGGAGCTATTTTAACTCAAAATACTTCATGGAAAAATGTTGAAAAAGCTTTAGAGAATTTGATAAATGCAAAAGTTTTATCTTTAGAAGATATTTTAAATACTGATAAGGATACTTTAAAAACCCTCATAAAACCAGCTGGTTTTTATAATTTAAAGATAAAAAGACTAAAAGAGTTTGCAAAAGCTGTTAGTAAAGTTAGAAAGGAAGAAATTGATAGAGATTTTCTTTTATCTATAAAAGGTATTGGTAGAGAAACAGCAGATACAATACTTATTTATGGTTTAGACAAAACTACATTTGTTGTTGATGCTTATACAAAAAGGCTTTTTTATAGGCTCGGGATTATCAATTATGAGAAAATTGATTATGATGAGCTAAAAACCTTAATTGAAAACAATATTCCTAAAAATCTAGAAATCTATAAAGAATATCACGCCTTAATCGTTGAACATTGTAAAAATCTATGTAAAAAGAAACCTCTTTGTGATAAATGTTTTTTAAAAGATTGGTGCTATAATAAACAAAACTAAAGTTTAGACTTAAAACAATGGAAAAAAAACATTATTCAGAATTTGGATATAAAGTTTTTTTTAAATTAAAACCTGCTTTAAAGAAGATTTTAAGAATAAAGGTAAAAGGTTTAGAAAATTTTCCACAAAAAAGTGGTTTTATAATTGCGTCAAACCATAGAAGCCATTTAGACCCCCCTGTTGTAAATATAATATCTCCTGTTCCTGTTATATTTTTGGCTAAAGCTGAATTATTTAAAGTTCCTGTTTTTGGATGGCTTATAAAAAAATCTGGAGCTATTCCTATAGAAAGAAATAAAAAAAGTGGAAATAAATCTTTAATAAAAGCATTAAAACTATTAAGAGAGGGCTATACTATAGGTGTTTTTCCAGAAGGAACAAGGGCAAAACCAAAGGAATTTTTAAAACCCAAGGCAGGAATAGGGCTTTTAATATCTAAAGCTAAAGTTCCTGTTGTACCTGTTAGAATTGAAGGAACAGATGATATTTTTCCCAAAGGTAGCAAATTTCCTAAAATTGGTAAAGCACCTATTCACGTAAATGTAGGAAAACCTATAACTTTTAGTGAAAATTTAGAATATGAAGAAATTGCAAACAAAATCATGAAAGAGATAAAAAAACTATAGGAGTTATCCAAATCTTAAAATATTTATTTTATATGAGCTATTCCCTGTTTTAGAAAGGTTGTTAAAATTATTATCTATTAATTAAAAATCAAAATATGAGGTTATAAAATATGGCTCAAGTAATATTAGCAGAAAGTGCAGGTTTTTGCTTTGGTGTGAAAATAGCAGTAGATATGGCAAAAGAAGCTGGAGAAAAATATGGAGGAGCATGGACTGATGGTCCTATAATACATAACAAACAGGTTGTAAGTTTTTTAGAAAGTTTAAATGTGAAGGAGCTAAAAGAAAATCAACAGCTTAAAGCAGGAGAAACAGTTTTAATACGTTCCCATGGAGTTCCTCCCAAAGAAGAAAGAAGATTAAAAGAAGCTGGTGTTAATGTTATAGATGCAACCTGTCCTTTTGTAAAAAAAGTCCATGAGAAAGTAAGACAACTGGTTGAAGAAGGCTATTTTATAGTAATAATTGGAGAACACGGACATCCGGAAGTTATAGGCATTTTAGGGCATCTAGAGGAAGCAGGAGGAGAAGGAATTGTTGTTTCTAACATGAAAGAACTTATAAAAAATCTTCCATATAAAAGAAGAATAGGAGTAGTAGCTCAAACTACACAAAATGAGGATTTCTTTAGAGAAGCAGTTGGATATATAGCAGAAAACACAGAGGAAGTAAAAATTTTTAACACAATTTGTGATGCAACATCTGTAAGACAGGAGGAAGTAAAAAAGTTAGCTCCTAAAGTTGATGTAATGATAATTATAGGTGGGAAACATAGTGGGAATACAAATAGACTTGCTCAGATATCTAGAGCGTTGAACCCAAATACATACCATATAGAAAAAGCAGATGAATTAGATAAAAAATGGTTTGAAAATGCCGATAAGATAGGAGTAAGTGCTGGTGCTTCCACACCAGACTGGATAATTAATGAGGTTGTGGAGAAAATTAAAGAAATGACAGGATAAAGTTTTATGGAAGACCAAAGGGTAAATATACTTGCTGATTCGTTTAGAAAAGCTACATCTGAAGGATTAACTATTGAAGGCATTCTTCTTGTTGTTTTTATCTTTTCTTTTATTGCTTTAGCCTTAACTTTAGGAAATTACATAAAAAAAGTACTATCTATAAAAAGACAAAAAGCTCATTTTATAAAAACCGTTGTAGATTTAGGTCTTAAAGAAAAAGAAGGAGAAATTCTATGGGAATATTCAAAAAAGTTAGATAGAGATCCATACCTTTCTCTAGAAGTTAAAGCAACTTTTGAAAAGGTAATCGATGAATATATAAAAGAAAATCCTAATTTTGATGAAAATATGATAAGAGATATGAGAAGGGCACTAGGTTTTGATAGTATTCCTCCTTTTATGCCATTGGTTTCAACTAAAGATATAGAAATTTTTCAAAATGGAACTCTACTATTTGAAGGGAAAAGTTATCCAGTCGCTTTAACAGATAAAGATGAACTTTATATGTATTGGTCTATTCTTGAAGGAAATCCTACTGTAAAAGAAGGGCAAACTGTAAAGATTACATTTTTAAGACAAGAAGATGCTGTTTATGTGTTTGAAGGAGAAATTATAGAAACATTTATAGATATGGGAAGAAAAGTTATAAAAATCCCTCATACATTTAATTTAGTTAGAAATCAAAGAAGAAAAGATATAAGAATAAAAGCTGAACTCCCTGTAAATATCAAACTTATAGATGAAAATGGGAACATTGTTTCTTTTGAAGCTTTAACAGAGAATATAAGCACAAGTGGATTTAAGTTCTGCTTATCTAAAGCCGATGAAGAATTTGTTCAAAAGCTTTCAATAAATCAAGAAATAGAAACTTATATAAAAATCTCTGAAGAAACAATAAATGTAAAAGGTATTATTAGAAACATTCAAAACAGAGACTCGAAAATTTGTTTTGGAGTTGAATTTAAAGAAATTGATAAAAAAGACGAAGCCTTTTTAGGCCAGTTTATACAAGATAAACAAATGGAACTTATGAAAAAATATAAACAAATGCAAAAGGGTTAGTTAGATGGATATAGCTACGCTAATTGGTATAGGAGCAGCATTTTTACTTATTATTATTTCTATTGTTATGGGTGGTAGCCCTGGAGCTTTTGTTAATATTCCATCTTTACTTATGACAGTTGGAGGAGGTCTTTCTGCATCTTTAGCTTCCTACCCTTTACCTGAATTTTTAAAAGGAGTTAAAGCTATAGGAAAGGCTTTTAAACCCCCTATTCCAGATTTAAACGAAACTATAGATTTTTTAACTGATATAGTTTCAAAAGTTAGAAAAGATGGAATTTTATCCCTTGAAGCAGAAATAGATAATTACTATGAAAGAGACCCGTTTTTTGGTGATATGATGAGAATGCTTGTAGATGGTGTAGAAATAGAAGAAATAAAAAGTAATGCAGAAGCAGCACTTATGAAGATAGAGCAGGATTTATCAACTGAAGTTTCTGTATGGGATGCTCTTGGAGAATTATTCCCAGCATTTGGTATGATAGGAACCCTTGTTGGTCTTATTCAGATGCTACAAAACCTTGATGACCCATCTGCACTGGGACCCGGTATGGCAGTTGCAATGATAACTACCCTTTATGGTGCTATTTTAGCAAACGCATTGGCAATTCCTGTAGCAAAGAAACTTAAATACTATAAAGATGTTGTTTTACTGGTAAAAGAAGCATATTTACTAACTGTAGACGCCATAGATAAAGGAATGAACCCTAATATGTTTAGAGCAAAAGTCAAAACTCTTTTTGGTATAGAAGGTGGTGAAGAGTAATTGCCTCGCAAGAAAAAACAGGTTGAATGTAAAACTATACCTGCTTGGCTAATAAGTTTTGGGGACTTAATGTCCCTTGTTCTAACGTTTTTTATACTCCTTTTTTCAATGGGAACAATATCTCTAGAAAAATTCCATATGGTAATAAAAGGATTTACAGAATATCTAGGTGGTAGAAAAGTTTTCCTAGAAGAAAAAATCCTAAAAGAGAGTAATACTCCTGTAGAGTTTAAAGATATGTATCCTCGTAAAAAGAATAAAAGGCAAAAACTTCAAAAAGCATTAGCAGAACTTAGGGAAAGTTTACAAAAAGCAGGTATATATGCAGAAATAGAAAGCCACGGTTCAAAAATTAGATTTAGGGTAAATACAGATAAAATGTTTCCTGTTGGAAGTGCCAAACCTTTGAAGTCTGCAATTCCATATATTTTAGAAATTTGCAAAAGATTAAAAGTTGCAGAATTTCCTTTAGTTATAGAAGGACATACTGATAGCACAGGTAGTTATAAGTTTAACTTAGAACTTTCCCTTGCAAGAGCTTTATCTGTTATGAAAATTTTTCAAAAATGTGGTTATCCTAAGAGATTAATGTTTGTTAGAGGATATGGACCATTTAGACCTATTGCTTCAAATAAAACAGCAAAAGGAAGAGCAAAAAATAGAAGAGTTGAATTTGTTATAGAAACAAAAGATTTTTAAGGTGAAAATATGCCAAGAAGAAAAAAGGTAGAATGTCCACCAGCTCCTGGATGGCTTATAAGTTTTAGTGATTTAATGTCTTTACTTTTAACTTTCTTTATTTTGCTTTATGCAATGACTGTTATGGATGTAAAAAAACTTATGAAATTCTTATGGTACTTTCAGGGAGAAAGACCAAAAGAAAGTGTAAAAACAGTAGCTGTAGTTCCTCCTATTAGCATGTTAAAGGAAGAGGTTGCAAAGATTGTTAGGAAAAGAATAAAAAGGCTTTTACCTATATATGCTTATCAAATCGATGTAATATCTAACTATGTCCTTATTAGGCTTTTTAATGACATAGCTTTTTATGAAGATAGCTATAGGCTAAAGCCAGAGGCAAAAAAGGCTATAATAGAGATAGCAAAAGAACTAAAAAAGTATCAAAAACCATTTGCTCAGATAAGAGTTACAGGTCATGCAGTAGTTCACAACAAAAGAAAATTACCTGCCGGAGTAAAAGATGCATGGGACTTATCTATGAAAAGAGCTCTTGTTTTAGCAGATATTTTAATTAAACAAGGGATAGACCCAAAAAAAATTGCAATAGAAGCATATGGAGATAACAAGCCTATATATAGATGGAGAAACCCTATACTACAAAGAATGAATGATAGAGTAGAAATATTTTTAGAAGTAGAGCAAAAAAGACCAGACCTTTTAAAAGATGAAAAAAAACAAAGGAATCACTAATCCCAAACCCCTGCAATTTTAGTTTTACATTTTAGACATTTTCCATCTTCTAAATGATTTATTACATATTGTCCTAAATGACCACTTCTATCTATAACCCTAAAACCACAATTTGGACAATATGTAGATGCCCTATCTTCATCATCTAGGTTTCCAACATAAACATAGTTTAATCCTGCTTCTTTTCCAATTTCATAAGCCATTTTTAAAGTTTCAACAGGTGTTGGTGGAACATTTTGTATTTTCCACGCAGGGAAAAATCTAGATAAGTGCCAGGGTATATTTTTATCTATGGATGCGATCCATTTTGCTGCTTTTTCTAATTCCTCTTTGCTATCATTATATCCTGGAATTATTAATGTTGTTAATTCCACCCATATACCTAGTTCTTTTGCATGCTCTATTGTTTTTAAAACAGGTTTTAATCTAGCTCCTACAATATTTTTATAAAAACCATCATTAAAAGCTTTTAAGTCTATATTCATAGCATCTAAATACGGCTTTAAAACTTCCAGTGCTTCTTTTGTTTCATATCCACTTGATACAAACACATTTTTTATTCCATTTTCCTTAGCAAGTTTCATAGTATCGTAAGCATACTCAAAGAAAACCACTGGTTCATTGTAAGTGTATGCTATTGAAGGAATACCATGAGTTTTGCAAATATTTACAACAGTTTGTGGCATAAGAGTTGTTCCAAAAACTTCTCCATCATGAGTTTGTGGATATTGTGAAATTTCCCAATTTTGGCAGAATTCACAACTCATATTACATCCAACAGTTCCAATAGACAAAATAGGTGTAGATGGTAAGAAATGATAAAGGGGTTTTTTTTCAACAGGGTCAACATTATAAGCAGCAACAAGTCCATATGTTGTTAAGTATAAATTACCATCTTCTCCCACAACTCTAATACCACATTTTCCAAGTTCTCCTTTATCTAAAATACATCTCTGATTGCATGCTTTACATAGCACTTTTCCATTTTCCTTTTTTTCAGACATCCAAGCTAAAACTTTCATTTCTACACACCTAAAAAAATATTTTGCTTGTAATATAATGCAAAAATTTAACAATGCAACGCTAAAATTATTTTTGGTATACTTAAAATAAAAAGGATATTAAATGGCAACTGTAATAATACCTGCAAGAAGAGGCTCTACAAGATTAAAAGATAAACTTCTTCTCAAAGTAAAAGACAAACCTATTATTTACTGGACAGTATCAAATTGTTTAAAAGCCAAAAATATAGACAAAGTTATAGTTGCAACAGATAGCATAGAAATCCAAAACGCTCTTTATGATTTACCTGTAGAAGTTGTTATTACACCTATGTGTATTAGTTGCGGTAGCGATAGAATTGCATATGTTGCTCAAAATATATCAGATGAAATAATAATAAATGTTCAGGGAGACGAACCAACAGTATCTGCCAATGATATAGATAACATTGCAAAAACTTTAGAGAATGAGGATTGTGTTTCGTTATATTATCCAATAGAAAATGAAGAAGATTTTAAAAATCCAAATGTTGTAAAGGTAGTAATGGATAAAAATAACTATGCTCTTTATTTTTCAAGAAGTCATATTCCATACCCGAGAGATATATCATTTGAAGGACTAAAAAAACTTTCAATGGCTAATAAACATATTGGAGTTTATGGATACAAAAGAAATGTTTTACTTGACTTTGCTTATAATCTAGAATCTCCACAAATAGAGCAAATAGAAAAATTAGAACAACTAAGGCTTTTATATAGTGGCTATAAAATAAAAATGATAAGGGCAACAAAAGATACAATAGGAATTGATACTTATGAGGATTATGAAAGATTTAAAAATTATTTAGAAAATTCAACGCAATAATAAAGTTAAAACTTAAGAAAAAGAAAGAGGGAAAGACACAACTATTTTATTCTTTAGGTGTGTATTCCCACTTTCCTGTCATTAAATATTCGTGTATAGCCTCAGATGCTTTCTTAGCATGGGATATTGCCATTACCACTGTATCACCACCATTAACAACATCTCCACCAGCAAAAACTCCCTCTATATTTGTTCTAAATTTTTCATCTACAGTTGATAAATTATTCCATTTATCTATTTTTAGTCCTTTTACATCTTTGTATGCAAGAGGATTATCTGCCTGACCTACTGCCATAATAACATAATCACACTCTATTATATGCTCTGAACCTTCGACTGGAACAGGTTTTGGTCTTCCTCCTTTTTCATCAGGAACAAGCTCCATTTTTATACATTTAAGACCAATAACTTCTCCTTTTTCGTTTCCTATAACTTCTAAAGGTTGAGTTAACCAGTGGAAAACTGCTCCTTCTTCTGCCAGGTGATCCCATTCTTCATCTTTTGCTGATGATGTTTCTCTAGTTCTTCTGTATATTAAATGTGCCTCGTTTCCAAGTCTTATTGCAGTAATCATACAGTCAACGGCAGTAAAACCTCCACCAATTACAGCAACTTTTTTACCTTGAGGTAATTCCACATCTGTTTCAGGAGCAAGCATAGGGTCTAAATAGTCCACATTAGCTTTCATTAAAAATGCTATAGCAGTATAAACTCCTTTTAAATCTTCTCCTGGAATACCCATTTTTTTGCCTCTACCGGAACCAACAGCAATGAATATTGCATCATGTTTTTTTCTTATTTCCTCAAAAGGAATATCTTGACCTACTTTTACACCTGTTTTTATTTCAACTCCAAGTTTTTTTATAAGCTCTATTTCAAAATCTAATGCTCTTCTATCTAATCTTGCAGGAGGTATTCCATATCTCATAACACCACCAACAAAAGGCAGTGCTTCATAAATTACTACATCATGTCCTTTTCTTGCTAGAAAGTACGCAGCAGCAAGTCCTGCAGGACCAGCCCCAATAATTCCAACAGACTTTCCTGTTGGAGGCTCTTTCTCATCTATCCACTCTATTCCTGACATTCTAACACTATCACCAACAAATCTTTCAAGACCACCAATTCCAACAGATAAACCATTATCTTTAAATGTTAATACGCAAGTGCTTTCACATAATCTCTCTTGAGGACATACTCTACCACAAACAGAACTAAATGGATTATTTCTTCTAAGTATTTTGTAGGCTTCCCATATATTTTGTTTTTGTATTTGCTCTATCCATTTTTCCATCTCAGAATTTACAGGACAAGATGGCGTGCAAGGAGGTTTTTTACATAAAATACATCTATCTGCTTCATCTAAAGCAACAGTATGCCCATATCCTAGAATATATTCTTTATCTAAATACTTTTTTCTTATTTCTGGATTAAGGAGAGGAAGTTCATTTCTATCATGTCTTCTAAACTTCTTTCTTTTCCTTTCTGCCATTAAGCATCAACCTCCTTTATTTAAATAAAAAACTCATTAAAGATTTTTGAGCATGTAATCTGTTTTCTGCTTCTTCAAATATAACATCAGAAAATTCTTCAAAAACATCTTCCATTATTTCTTCACCTTTATGGGCAGGTAAGCAGTGCATAACTATAGCATTTTTATTTGCAAGTTTTAATAGGTTTTTATCTATTGTAAATCCTTTAAAAACTTGCTTTTTATCTTTTTCTCCTTCCTGTCCCATGCTTACCCAAACATCTGTGTATAAAACATCTGCATTTTTTACTGCTTCTTGAGGATTATTTGTAATTTCTATACTTACATTTGTTTCTTTTGCAAATTCCAATGCTTTTTGCAATGCCTTAGAATTTGGTTCATACATAGGTGGAGTTGCTATTGCTATATTTATTCCAACCATTGCACATGCAATCAATAGTGTATTAGCCATATTATTACCATCGCCTATATAAGCAAGTTTTAATCCTTCAAGTTTTCCAAATTTTTCTTTTATTGTCATTAAATCTGCTAAAACCTGACAAGGATGCTGATAATCTGTTAATGCATTTATGACTGGAATTGAGCCATATTTTGCAAGGTCTTCAACTTCTTGGTGCGAATATGTTCTTATTACAATCCCATCTAAATATCTAGACATAACTCTTGCTGTATCTTTTACATCTTCACCTCTACTTAATTGTGTAGATGAGCCAAGTATATAAATAGGTTGTCCTCCCATTTGATAAACGCCAACTTCAAAGGATAATCTTGTCCTTGTTGAAGGTTTCATAAAAATAAGACCAATTGATTTGTTTTGTAAAGATTTATCTGAAAATGGATTTTTTTTAAGATAAAATGCATAATCTATAACTTCTAAAACTTCATCTTTATTTAAGTCTTCAAAATTTACAAAACTTCTTACCATAAAAAAGCCTCCATACAATATAAAACTTCATAAAACTTCAATTATAGTATAATTTAAAATAAAAATTATTTGGAGTTTACCATGAGCCTTAAAGTTTACAATACTCTTACTGGAAAAGAAGAAGAGTTTGTTCCTATAAATCCTGGTGAAGTTAAAATATACGTATGTGGTGTTACTGTCTATGACGTTAACCATATAGGTCATGGTAGAAGCTTAATTGTTTTTGATATGATTAGAAGATATTTAAGATATTTAGGCTACAATGTAACATTCGTTAGAAACTTTACAGATGTTGATGACAAAATAATAAATAGAGCAAAAAATGAATGTGTTCCTTTTACTGTTATAGCAGATAGATATATAAAGTCTTACTATGAAGATGCGGAGAATTTCAAAATAGAACCTGCAGATATCGAACCAAGGGTAACTACTCATATACCGGATATTATAGATTTTATTCAAAAGCTAGTAGAAAAAGGATATGCTTATGAAGTTGATGGAGATGTTTATTTTTCCGTTAGAAAGTTTAAAGAGTATGGAAAGTTATCTAAAAGAAGTGTTGATGAACTTTTAGCAGGAGCAAGGGTAGAACCTGGAGAAAAGAAAAAAGACCCTCTTGATTTTGCTCTTTGGAAGTCTGCGAAAGCAGGAGAACCAGCTTGGGATAGCCCTTGGGGAAAAGGAAGACCAGGCTGGCATACAGAATGTTGTGCAATGATTTTTAAACATCTTGGAGAAACGATAGATATACATGGAGGTGGATTAGATTTAACATTTCCCCACCATGAAAATGAATTAGCACAAGCAGAGGCTTTAACAGATAGACCTTTCGCAAAATATTGGATTCACAATGGACTTGTTACAGTTAATGGTCAAAAAATGTCTAAATCTTTAGGAAACTATATAACACTTAAAGAAATTTATCAAAAATATCACCCTGATGTTTTAAGACTACTTGTTTTATCTGTTCACTATAGAAGTCCTTTAGATTTCTCATGGGAAAAACTAGAAGAAACTAAAAAAGCATATGACAGACTAAAAAATGCAATAGAAGAAGTTGAAATTTTAGAAAAACTTCCTGAAAATCCAGATTTTGAATATCATTTATACGACCAAATTGCAAAAGCAGAACAAGATTTTTATGCTTCAATGAGTGATGATTTCAATACCCCCGAAGCTTTCGCTGCTATATATGGACTTGTTAGAGAAATGAATATATTAAAAGATAAAGCTGTAAAAGAAGGAGGGTTATCTAAAAAAGCTCTTCAATCTTATAAAGAAGCAGCAGATTTAATATACAAAACAACAAGAGATATTTTTGGATTTTTTGACAGCTTAAAGCCTTGTGTGGATATTGAAGAAGTTAAACAGATAGAAAAAGAAAAATCAGCAATAGATGAAGAACTTGTCGAAATACTTATAGAAGTTAGAAATAAAGCGAGAAAAGAGAAAAAATTTGATATAGCAGATTACATTAGAGATTCTTTAAAAGAAAAAGGAATAATCTTAGAAGACACACCAGTGGGGACAAAATGGAAAAAAGCGTAGTTAACCTAAGTTTTGAAGCTATAGAAAGTAAAGTTTTAAATAGTGAAAGAATAACACCTGAAGAAGCCCTTTATTTGTTAGAGAATGTAGAACTTTTAGAGCTTGGAAGACTTGCAAACTTTGTTAGAAAACAAAAACATCCTGATGATATAGTTACATTTGTTGTTGATAGAAATGTAAATTACACAAATGTATGTGTTGCAGGTTGTAAATTCTGTGCATTTCAAAGGAGAAAATCTGATAATGATGCATATGTTTTAAATTTTGAAGAAATATACAAAAAAGTTGAAGAGCTTGTAAGTTGGGGAGGAACAACCCTTTTAATGCAAGGGGGATTAAATCCTGATTTAAGACTTGATTTTTATGTTTCTTTGTTTAAAGGGATAAAAGAAAGATTTCCTCAAATACATATACATAGTCTCTCTGCTACAGAAATAAATTATTTAGCAAAACTTGAAAAATTATCTATAGAAGAAACATTGAAAATCCTTAAAGATGCAGGACTAGATAGTCTTCCTGGTGGTGGGGCCGAAATTTTATCAGATGAGGTTAGAGTATTAATATCTTCAAACAAAACAACTACAGAGCAATGGCTATACATACATGAAACGGCTCATAAACTTGGTATGAAATCCACTGCAACAATGATGTTTGGCCATGTAGAAAAACCAAAGCATATAATTGAGCATTTAAATAATGTTAGAAATTTACAAGATAAATCTCTAAAAGCTGGTAAAGGGTACTTTACAGCATTTATCCCTTGGACTTTTCAAAAAGGAGGAACACAGCTTGACTTTTTAGAACCAGCCACATCTGTTTGGTATTTAAAAGTTTTAGCAGTAGCTAGAATATTTTTAGATAACTTTGATAATATACAAACTTCCCATGTAACCCAAACAATGAAAGTAGGTCCTATAGGACTTCATTTTGGAGCTAATGATTTAGGTAGCACAATGATAGAAGAAAATGTTGTAACATCAACAGGATTGCAGGTTTCATATCCAAAACCAGAAAAGATGGCAAAAATAATAAAAGAAGCAGGATTTAAACCTGCCCAAAGAGATACTTATTACAATATCGTAAAATTTTGGAATTAAATAGATATTATAAAAATGGTGCGAGTGGAGGGAGTCGAACCCTCACGGCCTTGCGGCCACGGGATCCTAAGTCCCGCGCGTCTGCCAATTCCGCCACACTCGCAAAAAAGCGTATATAATTATATTTCCTAAATCTAATTTTTACAACCTTAAAGGAGTGATATGAAAGCAGTCATACAAAGAGTTTTAGAATCTAAAGTGGAAGTTAATGGGAAAGTAGTAGGGCAAATTGGGCAAGGATTAAACATTTTACTTGGAGTAGAAAAAGGAGACACTGATAAAGAAGTAGAAAAACTTGTAAATAAAATTGTAAATTTACGAATTTTTGAAGATGAAAAAGGAAAAATGAATTTATCATTACTAGATATAAATGGGGAAGTCCTTGTAATATCTCAATTTACATTAGCCGGAAATATTAAAAAAGGGAGAAGGCCAAGTTTTGACAATGCAGAAAATCCAGATAGAGCAAAAGAGCTTTATGAAAAGTTTGTAGAAGAAATTTCAAAACTGGTAAAAACCCAAACTGGTATTTTTGCAGTAGATATGAAAGTTTTTATACTAAATGATGGTCCTGTTACATTTATTATAGACAGCAAAGAATTATAAAACTTTTTTTAGCTTTTCTATTAATTTTCTAACGGCTTTTCCTCTATGGGATATTTTATTTTTTTCTTCAGGAGAAATTTCAGCCATTGTCTTGTTATAGCTTTCAGGTATAAAAATAGGGTCGTATCCAAAACCCTTTTCTCCTTTTGGCTCTTCTGCAATAGTTCCATAGCAGTATCCTTCTGTCCAAAGACCAAAATCGTCAGGAAAATAAAATACAACTGTGCTTACAAACCTTGCTTTTCTGTTTTTTTCTCCTTGTAGTAATCTAAGGAGTTTTTTTATATTTGCTTCATCTTTATTGGTTAAAACTTCTTCTTTACCACCAAAATCAATATCGTAAAATCTTGCAGAATATACACCAGGGTAATTATTTAAAGCTTCAACTTCAAGTCCTGCATCTTCTGCAATAACAGGAAGTTTATAAAAATTTGCATATTCTTTTGCTTTTTTTATTGCGTTTTCTAGAAATGTTTTTTTATCTTCTTCAACCTCTATTTTTTCTTCCATGTCATCTAGAGATAAAGTTTCTACATTAATTTCTGATAAAAGAGCTTTAAATTCTTTTAATTTTCCTTTATTTGTTGTCGCAATTAGTATTTTCACAGTTATATTACCTCTTTATATGTATTTATATGTAGTTCAGGAAAATTTGCTTCCACAAAGTTTATTATGCTATCCATCTGCTTTTCTGTTTGCTTTTTTTCTCCAGATACCAATACAACTGCAACCTGTGCTGATTGCCATAAATCTTGATTTCCTATTTCAGCAACAGAAACATTAAACTTTGCTTTTAATTTTTCCTTTAAAGAACGGATATACATTCTTTTTTCTTTTAACGAAGATGCATAAGGTATATAAATTTCAAAAACTATACTTCCTATAAACATCTTTTTATAATTTAACTGTTTTTATTCACTATTTTAAATAAATTTAAAAAATCTTCCAAGTTTAATTCTTCCACCCTTGCAGTTTCAGGAATATTAGCTTCTTTTAGAGCTTCTATAGGTAATTTTTTTCTAAGCATTTTTCTTTTGTTTGCAAAAAGTGATGAAACAAAGTTTTTAAATGCTTTTTTATCTAAATCTGGGAAACTATCCTTTGGGAACATTTTAACAACTGCTGAAACTACCTTTGGAGGAGGAGAAAAAAATCTCGGTGGAACACTCATGATATATTCAATTTCAAAAAATGTTTGAATAAAAACAGACAAAAATGTGTAATTTTTCGTCCTTGGTTTTGCAATTAGTTTCTCTGCAACTTCTTTTTGTAGCATGAAAACAGTTCTTTCAATGATATCTATGTAAAAAACGGTATTTATTAGTATTAATGAAGAAACATTGTAAGGTAAATTTCCAACAAGCTTTATTTTTTCATTTTTCGCTAACTCGAATAAATTAACATTAAAAAAATCATCTTCAATTAATTTAAAATTTTCATATTCAGAAAACTTTTCTTCAATAATTGGATAAGCTGTTTTATCTATTTCTATTCCATATAAAATTTTAGGATTTCTATTTAAAATTTCTTTTGTTAACTGTCCAGTGCCTACCCCTATTTCTACAATTGTATCTGTGTATTTTACCTCTATCTCATCAACTATTTTTGAAATTATCCCTTCTGATATTAAAAGGTGCTGTCCAAATCTTTTTTTGGTTTTAAAATTATTTTTCATTTAATGCTTTAGCTTTTTCTAAAATTAAATTTTTCATAAATTCCTTAGTATCTTCCCTTTCTAGGGCAAAATCTACTATTGCTTTTATATATCCAAGTTTGTTTCCTGTATCGTGTCTAATTCCCTCAATATTTTTAGAATAAATAACTTCCTTTTCCCTTAAAATCATAAGAGCATCAGTTAACTGAAGTTCTCCGCCTTTTCCAAAAGGTGTTCTTTTTAAAGCCTCAAAAATATTTGGAGTTAATACATATCTTCCAGTAATAGCAGAATTAGATGGAGCCTCTTCAGGAGAAGGTTTTTCTACCATGTAGTTTACAAGTCTTAATCCATCTTCTATTAGCTTTCCATCTACTATTCCATATTTACTTGTTTCTTCTTTAGGAACTTCAGTTGTTCCAATTACTGATTTTCCAAATTTATAGTAAATATCTATAAGCTGTTTCAGCCCTGGATTTTCTTCATTAATAATAAGTTCATCTCCAAGTAAAACTGCAAAAGGTTCATTACCAACGGCATGTTCGGCTGTTAATATTGCATGTCCAAGCCCAAGCTGTTCTTTTTGTCTAACGTATATAAAATTTGCAAGGTTTGACACATTTTTTATTACTTCAAGTAAGTCTAATTTCCCGGATTTTTCTAATGTATGTTCTAAATCTGGAGCATAATCAAAATGGTCTTCTATAGCCCTTTTGTGTCTTCCTGTAACGAAAATTATAGTTTCTATTCCTGAAGCCACTGCTTCTTCTACTATATACTGAATAATGGGTTTATCTACTATCGGCATCATCTCTTTTGGTGTTGCTTTACTGGCAGGTAAAAACCTTGTTCCAAATCCTGCAACAGGAATTACTGCTTTTCTAACTTTTTGCATTATCATCTTCCCCCTGGATTCTTTCCAAGACTTTTTTATATCCCTCTATTAAATCCCCAAGGTCAAATCTAAATCTATCTTTATCTAAACTTTCTTTCGTTTTTTCATCCCAAAATCTACAAGTATCAGGAGAAATTTCATCTGCAAGTATTATTTGCCCGTCATCGGTTTTTCCAAATTCTAATTTAAAATCAACAAGGATAATACCCTGTTTTTTCATAAAATCTTTTAAAATTTCATTAACTTTTAAAGCCAATTCTTTCATTATTTTTATATCTTCTTTTGTTGCTAAATTTAAAGCATATATATGAGATTCACAAATTAAAGGGTCGTGAAGTTCATCATTTTTCAGGAAAAATTCAATTAACGGAGGATTAAATAGTGTTTCTTTTTTTATTCCAAGCCTTTTCACTATAGAACCTGCTGCTAAATTTCTAACAACTACTTCTACAGGTATTATTTTTACTTTTTTTATAAGCATTTCTCTATCTGATAACTTTTTAACAAAATGTGTAGGAACTGAATTTTTATTTAATAATTCAAAGAAAAATGAAGCAATTGTATTATTTAAAACCCCTTTGCCTTCTATCGTTGCTTTTTTTATTGCATCAAATGCAGTAGCACTATCTTTATACTCTGCAATTAATAAATTAGGGTCTTCTGTTTTGTATATTTTTTTAGCTTTTCCTTCGTATAGAAACTCTTTTTTTTCCATTTTTGACCTCTAATTGTTTGTTATATCATAAAAATATTTAAATTTATTTTTTGATAGTTCCCTAACTTCTTCAAAAGCAGTTTTAGCTTTGTCTTTTTCTCCTGTTTTTTCAAGAATAATTCCTTTTAATAATAAAGCAGACAAATAATTGAAGTGATTTTGTTTTACATTATCTAAATTTTGCTTAGCATCTGTATATTTTTTTTCTTTAAAGTTTAAAAGCCCTTCAAATTCGGTATAAAAGGCTTTTAATTGGTCTGTATTAAATAAGTTTTTTGTTTCTTGAACCAATTTTTTATCTATATTTTTATTTTGCTGTCTTTGAATTTGTATTTCATAAACATTTATAAGTTTAATATAGGGAGTGTCAGCATAGGTTTTTTTAAATTCAGTTATTAACTTTTTTGCCTGACTAAACTTTTTATTAGATACAAGCTCTGATATTTCGTAAACCTTGGCTCCTGCATTGTTTAAGAACTCTTTTTCCTTTGATTTTTGATAAATCAATGCAATAAGTATTAATAATGCTAAAATGAAACCTGTAATTATAAACTTTAGATATGGCTTTATTCTATCGTAAAAATGGAGAAAAAGACAAAGCTA
>QNYP01000100.1 GCA_003978675.1 Hydrogenothermus sp. | reverse complement strand
GAGATATTTTGTTTTATATAATCATAGTCGTAATCTACCTCAAGGGGTCCAAAACAAAACTCACATACATGAAGAGGTTCTATTGGATATTCTCTTCCACATCCTTTATTTTATTCCCATCTGGAGGCAAAAAATTGGCAAAAATCAAAGCACTAAAATGTAAAGAATGTGGAAGAGAATATCCAATAGAACCTCTTCATGTATGTGAGTTTTGTTTTGGACCCCTTGAGGTAGATTACGACTATGATTATATAAAACAAAATATCTCAAAAGAAAAAATAGAGCAAGGTCCTAAAAGTTTATGGAGATATGTAGATTTATTACCTGTGGATAATCCACAAGTTGGTTTAACTGCAGGATTTACTCCATTAATAAAAGCAGAAAATCTTGGGAAAGAGCTTGGGTTAAATAACCTTTATATAAAAGATGATAGTGTAAACCACCCAACTTTATCATTTAAAGATAGAGTTGTTGCAGTAGCTTTATCAAAAGCTAAAGAATTTGGATTTGATACTGCTGCATGTGCTTCTACTGGAAACCTTGCAAACTCTGTAGCTGCTAACGCTGCCGCTGCAGGGATGAATTGCTATGTATTTATACCTGCAAATCTTGAAACAAATAAAATTATAGGTTCTCTTGTATTTAACCCGACAGTTGTTGCAGTTGAAGGAAACTATGACGATGTAAATAGGTTATCTTCTGAAGTTGCTAATGAGTTTGGCTGGGCATTTGTAAACATCAATATAAGACCATTTTACTCTGAAGGTTCAAAAACTTTAGCTTTTGAAGTTGCAGAGCAACTTGGTTGGAAAACTCCAGATGCAGTTGTAGCACCTATGGCTTCTGGTTCTTTATACACAAAAATATGGAAAGGTTTTAATGAGCTTAAAACTGTTGGAATTTTAGATGAAAATGAAAAATTACCAAGAATGTATGGAGCACAGGCTTTAGGATGTAGTCCTATTTACAAAGCATTCAAAGAAGGTAGAGACTGGATTAATCCTGAAAAACCAGACACTATTGCAAAATCTATTGCTATAGGAAATCCTGCAGATGGTCCTTATGCTGTAAAAGTTGCTAGAGAAAGTAATGGTGATATGGAAGTTGCTAGCAACGAGGAAATAATAGAAGGTATGAAACTCCTTGCAAAAACAGAAGGAATTTTCACTGAAACAGCAGGAGGAACAACAATAGCAGTTCTTAAAAAATTAGCTGAAAAAGGAGTGTTTGATAAAGATGAATTAGTTGTTGCTTACATAACAGGAAATGGATACAAAACAATGGAAGTACTAGAAGGACATCTAACTAAACCTGTTCACATAAAACCAACATTACATGACTTTAAAGAAAAAGTAATGGGAATAACAGTTAAATAAGGAGGTTAAAATGGCAAAAGTTACAGTTAGAATACCAACAGCTTTAAGAAGAGTTACTCAAGGTCAAGGGGAAGTTCAGATAGAAGCAGGAACTATCGAAGAATTAATTGAAAACCTTGAGAAAGAATTTCCTGGAATTAAAGAAAGACTTGTAGACGAAAGTGGAGAAATTAGAAAGTTCGTTAACTTCTTCGTAAATGATGAGGATATCAGATTTTTACAGGGTAAAGACACAAAACTTGAAGATGGAGCAATTGTTGCAATTATTCCTGCTATAGCTGGAGGATTTTAAGGGGGATACAATAATGAACTCGCTCAAGTTAAAGCTTATATATCCAGAAGAAAAAATAAAAGAACCTCTTTTAAGTAGAGTTTGTAAAACTTTCAATATAGATATAAATATCAGAAAAGCAAATGTTCAAGAACACATAGGATGGCTTGAACTTGAGTTTATTGGGAATGAAGATGAGATTGAAAAAGCAGTAAAATGGCTGGAAGAACAAGGAGTTGATGTTTCACCATTAGAAGGACAGGTATTTATGGAGTAAGTAGGTGGCTATAAAAATAGGTATTATAGATATAGGAACTTACTCTACAAGGTTTTTAATTTCTGCTGTTCACAAAAAAGATTCCATAGAAGAAACTTTAAACTCTATAGAAGATATTTTTTCTGTAGGTAAAATTACTGCACTTGGAAGAAATTTAAAACAAACAGGTTTCCTGCAGGAAGATGCAATGCAGGAGACCCTTTCTGTTTTAAAAGAATACAAAATGATAGCAGATGAATATCATCTAGATTACTTAAAAGCCTATGCAACTCAAGCATGTAGAGAAGCTAAAAATGGTAGTGAATTTATAGAAAGGGTAAAAAACCTTGGTATAGATGTAGAAATTATAGACCCAGAAAAAGAAGCATACTTTTCATTTTTAGCAACTGCCTATGGAGTTAATCCAGATGGTAGTTTTGTTATGATAGATCAAGGTGGTGGAAGTACCGAATATGCTTATGCAATTAAAGAAAATGGTAAATTTAATTTAAAAGAAAGCGTTTCATTTCCATTTGGAATAGTTGGTTTAACAGAAAAATTTATAAAAAATGACCCACCACTAGAAGAAGAATTAAAGCAGTTAAAAGAATATATAAGAGAGTATATAGTAAAAGCCTACGAAAAAATGAAAGAAACCAAATATCTAATTGGTCTTGGTGGGACAATAACAACGTTAGTTGCTTTAGAATATAACATTTTTCCTTATAACTCAGAAAAGGTTCATAATAAAAAATTAACCAAAGAACAAGTAAAAAAATGGTTTAAAGAGCTATCTTCCTTAACAATAGCACAAAGAAGGCAAATTCCCCAAATAGAAGATAAAAGAGCAGAAGTAATACTATCAGGAATAGCTATTTTTGATACATCTTTAGAAGTTTTTAACAAAGAAGAAATCATTGTTAGCGATTGGGGACTTAGACACGGAGCTTTGATAGATTTTGTAATTAGGAGGTTTCAATGAAAGAAAGAGTAATTCTTGCTTATTCTGGAGGACTTGATACTTCAGTAATAGTTAGATGGTTAACAGATAAAGGATTTGAAGTTATAACTTACACAGCAGATGTAGGACAAGGAGAAGAGTTAGACGAAATTCCAGAAAAAGCAAAAGCATCTGGAGCAGTTGAAGCTATAGTTGATGATATAAAAGAAGAATTCGCTAGAGAATATTGTATGCCACTTATGAGAAGTGGAGCTTTATATGAAAATAGATACACATTACTTTCTGCACTATCTAGACCATTAATATCTAAAAAATTAGTAGAACTTGCCCATAAATACAACGCCCATTATGTAGCCCATGGTTCAACAGGAAAAGGAAACGACCAAGTTAGATTTGAAACATCAGTTTGGGCTTTAGACCCTAATATTGAAGTTTTAGCACCAGTTAGAGACTGGGAATTTAAATCTAGAGAAGAAGAAATAGAATATGCGCAAAAACATGGTATCCCTGTAAAAGCTACAAAAGAAAAACCTTATTCTTACGATAGAAACCTCTGGGGTGTTGCAATAGAGGCAGGTCCACTAGAAGATATATGGCAAGAACCTCCTGAAGATGCCTTTGAAATTACTGTAAATCCAGAAAAAGCACCTAATGAACCAGAATACATAGAAATAGAATTTAAAGAAGGTTTACCTGTTTCAATAAATGGCAAAGAATACAAAGATCTCTGGAAATTAATATGGGACTTAAATGAAATTGCTGGTAAACACGGTGTTGGTAGAATTGATATGGTTGAAAATAGACTTGTTGGAATAAAAACTAGAGAAGTTTACGAATCCCCAGCAGGTCTAATACTAATAAAAGCTTATGATGAGCTAGAAAGTTTAGTATTAGATAGATTTACATACCATTACAAGTTAACCCACATATCCCAACCTTACGCAGACTTAGTTTATAATGGACTCTGGTTTTCTAAATTAAGAGAAGCTCTAGATGCATTTACTTCAGAAATAGCAAAACTTGTAAATGGAGTTGTTAGATTTAAACTTTACAAAGGTAGTGCAACTGTAGTTGGTAGAAAATCTCCTAATGGTCTTTACTTTGAAAACCTTGCAACATACTCACCTGAAGATGAGTTCGACCATAAAGCAGGTGAATACTTCACAAAAGTTTGGGGATTACCATTAAAAGTGTTTGCAAGGGCTAATAAGATATAAATGGAACTATCTAAACATGCCATAAAACGCATAGAAGAAAGAAAGTTAAAATATCAATGGATTTTAGAAACTATAGAAAATCCAGATAAAGTTGATTATATATCGGACACGGAAGTTAGATACTTTAAAAAGATTAAAAGTGCAGATAACAAGGTGTTAAAGGTTGTTGTTAATCCTGAAAGAAATATAATAATAACTGCATATTTTGATAGAGGAGCAAAACTTTGAGGATAACTTTTGATAAAGAAGCAAATGCTTTGTACATAAAGATTTTAGAAGAAAACATAGCGTATTCTAAAGAAATTACACCTAACATTATTGTGGATTTTTCTGAAGATAATAAACCTGTAGGTATAGAAATTTTAAATCCTAAAAATGAGTTAAATAAAGAAGAAATATCAAAACTAATAGAAGCAGTATCTTAAGTATGGATAAAATAATCATCCACGGTGCAAGACAGCATAATCTGAAAAATATAGATTTAGAAATCCCAAAAAATAAGTTAGTTGTGATTACCGGCCCTTCTGGGTCTGGTAAATCTTCTCTTGCATTTGACACTATTTACGCAGAAGGACAAAGAAGATATGTAGAAAGCCTATCTGCCTACGCAAGGCAGTTTTTAGGCTTAATGGAAAAACCAGATGTAGATAGTATAGAAGGATTATCACCAGCTATTGCAATAGACCAAAAAACTACTTCAAAAAATCCCCGTTCCACAGTTGGAACAATAACTGAAATTTATGATTATTTAAGGCTTCTTTTTGCAAGAGTTGGAAAGGCATATTGCCCTGAATGTAATTCCCCAATAACAGCACAATCAGCAGAGGATATAGTAGAGCAAATACTAAAATTTTCTGAAAAAACAAAAATTCAAATCCTTGCACCAATTGTTAGAGGTAAAAAAGGAGAGCACAAAGATATTTTTGATAAGATTCAGAAAATGGGGTATCCCCGCGTTAGGGTAGATGGAGAGATTTATCTAATTGAAGATGTTCCAAAACTTGAAAAAAATAAAAAGCACACTATTGAGATTGTAGTAGATAGAATAATAATAAAAGAAGGAATCAGAAGCAGATTAACTGATAGTATTGAGCAAGCCTTAAAACTTGGAGATGGGCTTGTTATTGTAAATAATTTATCTGAAAACAAAGATATTATTTTTAGCGAAAAATTTGCTTGTCCTGAGCATGGATTTTCAATTGCAGAAATATCACCAAGATTATTTTCATTTAACAGCCCTTATGGTGCTTGTCCTGAATGTAAAGGGCTTGGAGTAATCCATAAAATAGACATAGATAGATTAATAGACAAAAATAGAGCAGTAATTGAAAGTTTTAGGATTAGTGAAAGTATCTATTTTAAATATATAAAGGGAATTATTTACGATATTATCTACTATTACGGCATAAATAAATTTACAAAATTTAAAGATTTACCAAACAAAGTTAAAGATGAACTTTTACTAGAAATTATTCCCCACTTAGAAAGAAAATACCTAGAAATAGAAAATGAAAAACAAAAGGCGGAACTTGAAAAATATATAAAAGAAGTAGTTTGTCCTGTTTGTAAAGGTAGCAGATTAAGAAAGGAAGCCCTTTATATACTGGTAAATAGTAAAAATATATGGGATGTAGTTAGATTAAACATAAGACAGGCTTACGAATTCTTTTTAGATTATGAAAAACAGCCTAAAACAGAAAAAGAAAAAATCATTGCAGAAAAAATTGTTAAAGAGATAAAAGAAAGACTTGGATTTTTAATAGATGTAGGACTTGAATATTTAACACTAGACAGGACAGCAACAACTCTATCAGGTGGGGAAGCACAAAGAATTAGGCTTGCAACTCAAATTGGTTCAAAGTTAAGTGGAGTTTTGTATGTTTTAGATGAGCCATCTATTGGACTACATCCTAGGGATACAGAAAAATTAATAAATACCTTAAAAAGTTTAAGAGATTTAGATAACACAGTTATAGTTGTAGAACACGACCCTGAAACTATAGAAGAAGCAGATTACATAATAGATATTGGTCCTGGTAGTGGTGTATATGGAGGTCAAATCACGGCTACAGGAACGCCAGAAGAAATAAAAAACAATCCAAATTCTTTAACAGGAAAATATTTAAGTGGTAAATTAAAAATTCCTATTCCACAAAAAAGAAGATCTATAAATCCTGCAAGGGTTTTAAAAATAAAAGGAGCAAAAGAACATAACCTAAAAAATATAGATGTAGAGATTCCTCTAGGACGATTTGTTGCGATAACTGGTGTTTCTGGAAGTGGAAAGTCTACACTTATTTACGATATTTTATGGCAAGCTTCAAAGGAAAAATTTGGCTATAGAGTAGATTATATAGGAAAACACGATAAAATAGAAGGTTGGGAACATATAGACAAAGTTATAAATGTTGACCAATCGCCAATAGGAAGAACTCCTCGTTCAAACCCTGCAACTTATACAAAAGTATTTGACCACATTAGAGCTTTGTTTGCATCTACACCTGAAGCAAAACTTAGAGGATATACACCAGGAAGATTTTCCTTTAATGTTAAAGGTGGAAGATGTGAAGCCTGTAAAGGAGACGGAGTTGTAAAAATAGAAATGCACTTTTTACCTGATGTTTATATTACCTGTGAAGTTTGTGGAGGAAAAAGATACAACAAAGAAACCCTTGCCATTGAATATAAAGGTAAAAATATTGCAGATGTTTTAGATATGACTGTTGCTGAAGCTTTAGAGTTTTTCCAAAATGTGCCATCTATTAAAAATAAACTAAAAGTTTTATATGATGTAGGACTAGATTACATAAAATTAGGGCAACCAGCAACTACTCTTTCAGGAGGAGAAGCACAAAGAATAAAACTATCTAGAGAACTTTCCAAAAGAGACACAGGAAGAACATTATATTTATTAGATGAACCTACAACAGGACTACACAGCCACGATGTAGATAAGTTAATAAAAGTTTTAAATAAATTGGTAGATAAAGGCAACACAGTTGTTGTAATAGAACACAATTTAGATGTTATAAAAAATGCAGACTGGATAATAGATTTAGGTCCTGAAGGTGGAGATAAAGGAGGGCAAATAGTAGCAACAGGAACTCCAGAAGAAGTTTCAAAAAATCCAAAATCCTGGACTGGAAAATTTTTAAAAAAGTATCTAAATTTAGTCTAGTTTTTTAATTAAAAATAGGGAGTAACTATGGAAAAAATCTGCCTAAAAGACTTCAATTTTGGTGAACTTGAAAGGTGGGTCAGGAAACAAGGTTGGAAAAAATTTAGAGCAAAACAGATAGCTAAATGGATTTACAATAAAAAAGTAGCTTCTTACGATGAAATGACAGATATATCCAAAGATATTAGACAATACTTAAAAGAAAACACAATATTAAGTGTTTTAAAACTTGTATCTTATGAGCAATCTAAAATAGATGGAAGTATAAAATTTCTATGGCAATTAAATGATGGAAACACAATAGAAAGCGTATTTATCCCTGAAAGAGACCATAATACATTATGTATTTCTACACAGGTAGGCTGTGCTGTTGGATGTAAATTTTGCTACACAACAAAAGATGGACTAATAAGAAACCTAACAACTGCAGAAATAGTTGACCAATATATACAAGTTCAAAGGTTTGTTGGACTACAGCAAGAAAAAAGAATATCAAACATAGTTTACATGGGAATGGGAGAACCTCTTGCAAACTATGATAATGTAAAAAAATCAGTTCAGATTTTTACAGATGAAAGAATGGCAGGTTTATCTAATAGAAAAATAACGATTTCTTCTTCAGGAATAATAGCCCAGATTTTAAAAATGTATGAAGATAAAAGCTTTCCACAAGTTAGACTGGCAGTTTCTTTAAATGCATCAGACCAAAAAACAAGAGAAGAATTAATGCCAATAACAAAAACAAATACAATAGAAGATTTAATGAATACATTAAATAGTCTTCCTTTTAAAACTGGATACAGAATTATGCTTGAGTATGTCTTATTAAAAGGAGTAAATGATACCGATGAAGATGCACACAGACTTGCAAAACTAATAGGAAAAAATAAAAAAAGATATAAAGTAAATCTTATACCATTTAACCCTTTTGAAAATTCAGAGTACGAAAGACCAGATGAAAAAAGAGTAGAAAGATTTCAGAAAATTTTATGGGATTATAATATTTCTGCATTTATAAGATGGAGTAAAGGAAAAGATATTTCTGCTGCATGTGGACAACTTAGGAAAAAACAATTAAATAATTTTATATCTAAACAATCATTAACAAAGGTATAAAAATGCTTAAATTTGAAACATTTCCTGTAGATATTTTAGATAAAGGAGATAGATACATAGTTTTAGTAGATATTCCAGGAGTGCTTCCTCAAGATTTAGAAATATTTGGAGAGGAATATTCCATAACTATAAAAGGCATAAAAAGAGCTATAAAAGATGGGACTTTTATAACAATGGAAAGATTTAGTGGAAAATTTTCAAGAAAAATCCAGTTTCCACAAGGAATTAACATATCAAAAGCTACTGCAAAAATAGAAAATGGAGTTTTATTTTTGGAAATACCTAAATTAAGGGATGAAATTTTTATAGATGCATCTGTAAAAATAAGAATTTTTTTCTAAATTTTAGTAAAAAGTTGAAAAATTTGTAAAATTTCTAAAAATAGAGTATATTCCTTACCTAAATAAAATTATTTTTGGAGGTAATTTATGGCGCAACCTTTTGAACCTCATGAGCAAAATTTTGAAGAACAAAACTTACCGGAAGAATACCCATTAATACCAATAAGAGATTTAGTTATATTTCCATATATGGTATTCCCTATATTCGTAGGTAGAGAATTTTCAATAAATGCAATAAACGAAGCAATAGAAAACAACGACAGGTATGTATTCCTAGCTTTACAAAAAGATAAAAATATAGAAGAACCTACAGAAGATGATATATACAAAATTGGAACTGTAGCAACAATTTTAAGAATGGTTAAACTTGAAGATGATAGGATAAAAATCCTTGTTCAAGGAGTCGCAAGGGGAAAAATAGACGAACTAAGAAGAGAAGATGGGCTTTATAAAGTAAAAGTTAATGTAATTGAAAACGATGAAGACTTTGAGGAAAGCATAGAAGTTGAAGCATTAATACATTCAGTAAAAGACCTTTTAGATAAGGCAATTTCCTTAGGAAAACAAGTTGTTCCAGATTTAGTAGGTATAATAAAAGGTGTTGATGAACCAGGAAGACTTGCAGACCTTGTTGCATCAATTTTAGACGTAAAATCTGAAGAAGCTCAGGATATCCTTGAAACAATAGACCCTATAGAAAGATTAAGAAAGGTTCATGATATTCTTCTTAAAGAAGTAGGGCTATTAGAAATCCAGCAAAAAATAAGAAATACAGCTAGAGAATATATGGAAAAAGACCAAAGAGAATATTTCCTAAGACAGCAGATTAAAGCAATTCAAGAAGAACTCGGAGAAAAAGACGAAAGGCAAGAAGAAGTAGAAGAATACAAAAGAAAAATAGAAGAAGCACAAATGCCTGAAGATGTTAAACAAGAGGCTTTAAAACAGTTAAAAAGACTAGAAAAAATGCATCCTGATTCAGCAGAGGCAGGAGTTATAAGAACATATTTAGATTGGCTTGTAGAACTTCCGTGGAATAAAAGAACTAAAGATAAACTAAATCTCAAAAGAGCTAAAAAAATATTAGATGAAGACCATTACGATTTAGAAAAGGTAAAAGAAAGAATTATTGAATATTTAGCTGTCCAAAAATTAAGAAAGGGAGAAGGAATAAAAGGGCCAATTCTCTGCTTTGTTGGACCTCCAGGAGTTGGTAAAACATCTTTAGGTCGTTCAATCGCAAAAGCTTTAGGTAGAAACTTTACAAGAATAGCTCTTGGCGGAATTAGAGATGAAGCAGAAATAAGGGGACATAGAAGAACTTACGTTGGAGCAATGCCAGGAAGAATTATACAGGCTATAAAACAAGCAGGAAGCAAAAACCCAGTTATTATGCTAGATGAAGTCGACAAGATAGGAATGGATTTTAGAGGAGACCCATCATCTGCTCTTTTAGAAGTTTTAGACCCAGAACAAAATAAAGAGTTTGTAGACTTATATCTTGGAGTTCCTTTTGATTTATCAGAAGTAATGTTTATATGCACAGCAAATAGAATTGATACAATTCCAAGACCGCTACTTGATAGAATGGAAGTTATCAGACTTCCTGGATACTCTGAAGAAGAAAAGATGCACATAGCAAAAAAATACCTAATTCCAAAACAAATCAAAGAAACAGGATTAAAACCAAAATATGTTGAATTTACAGATAGTGGACTTCAGTATTTAATCAGGCATTACACAAGGGAAGCAGGAGTTAGAAGTCTAGAAAGAAAAATAAATGAAGTTCTAAGAAAAATAGCAAAAGAAATAGCACTAACAGGTAAAAAGAAAAAATACAAAATAACAAAAGCTACAGTTAAAAAGTTCTTAGGAGCACCAATTTATGTACCAGAAAAAGAACAAAAAGATGAAATAGGGGTTGTTACAGGATTAGCCTGGACAGAAGTTGGAGGAGAGATACTAAAAATTGAAGCTACAAGAATGCCAGGAAAAGGAGGATTAATATTAACAGGTTCTTTAGGAGATGTAATGAAAGAATCTGCAAGGACTGCCCTTTCATATGTAAAATCAAAAGCTGAAGAATACGGAATAGACCCAAAAGATTTTGATAAATATGATACCCATGTACACGTTCCAGCAGGAGCGATACCAAAAGATGGTCCTTCCGCAGGTATAGCAATAACAACGGCTATATTTTCTCTTTACTCTCAGACTCCAGTTAGAGCAGATGTAGCAATGACAGGGGAAATAACCCTTAGAGGAAAAGTTTTACCGGTAGGAGGATTAAAAGAAAAAATCCTGGCAGCTAAAAGAGCAGGTATAAAAACTGTAATACTTCCAAAAGATAACAAAGATGAAGTTATGGAAGATTTACCTCCATTTGTTAGAAAAAATTTAGATTTAAAGTTCGTAGAGCATATTGATGAAGTATTTCCAATTGCAATTAGAGATTTTGAAAAGTTAAAGAAAAAATCAAAAAAAACTAAATCTAGAAAAAAACAAACAGCTTAAATCAGGGGAACTGGAAGTTTCCCCTTTTGTTTTTAATGCTTAACTACTAAAAATAAGTTAAAATTAATGAAAATCTTAAATCTAGAGGTTAATGTTAATAAATTGAACAATACTACTAATAAAATAAGAAAAGCCACAGTAAAAGATGCCAATCAAATATTTTCCATACTACAACAGTTTGCCTTAAAAGGTGTATTACTACCTAGAAGTTTAAATGGTATATATGAAAATATTAGAGACTTTTTTGTTTATGAAGAAAATGGGAAAATAGTAGGTATTGGCTCACTACATGTTTTTTGGGAAGATTTAGCAGAAATAAAATCTCTAGCAGTTTTAGATGAATATCAAGGTAAAGGAATAGGAAAAAAAATTGTAGAAAAATGTATAGAAGATGCCAAAAATCTTGGAATAAAAAAAGTTTTTGCATTAACCTATGTCCCTGAATTTTTTGAAAAGCTTGGCTTTAAAGTAGTAGATAAATCCCTTTTCCCTCAGAAAGTATGGACAGAATGTATTCACTGTGTAAAATTTAACGACTGCAAAGAAATCCCTGTTTTACTGGAGATTTAAATTGCTAAAAAAACTGTTTTTATGCAGACATGGAGAAAGTGAGTATAACGCAAAAGGAATTATTCAAGGACATATAGATACTTATTTAACTCCTAAAGGGATAGTTCAGGCTAGACTTGCTGGAGAATATTTGAAAAACTTTAATATACAGAAAATATACACATCAGATTTAAGGCGAGCTTACCAAACTGCAACAATCATAGGGGATGTTCTTGGAATTGAACCATTAGCTGATGAAAGAATTAGGGAAATGAATTTTGGACAATGGGAAGGAAGATGTTACGATGAAATTTTTGTATCAAATAAAGAAGAATGGGAAAAATGGCTGAAAAACCCTGTAGCTTGCCCGTTGCCATCTCAAGAAGAGTTTCATATATTTGAAGAAAGGATAAAAGATTTTTTAAATGAGATAAAAAAACAAAAAGAAGAAAGAGTTTTAATTGTTGGTCATGGAGGCTCTATCCAGGGTATGATATGTATAGAAACAGGAATAGGTCTGGAAAATATATGGGCATTAAGACATACAAACACAGGAATATCACTGCTAGAATATGATAATACCCATACAAATGCTGTTTTAAAGTTTTTTAATTATAACCATCATCTAGAAAATCTAGAAAGTAAAACACAAAAAGGAATAATGTAAATTTTGACAAATATAATAATATATGTTTTATATTTTATATGTATTTAGTGATTACTAACTGGAGGAAAAAGATGGAACAAGTTATTGAATACAAAGAAAAGAGTTCAATAACGAAAGGTATAATTTTCGCTATTATTGCTTTGTTAATAACAGGAACAATTGTAGGTTTGGCTTTTCTAACTGGTAAAATTCACAACGTTTTGCTATTTCAAATTAGTGGATTTTTATACGCAGTAGCTGCTGTTTTATATATAGTTGGGGTTTTTCTAAAAGGCGAGAAAATGCAAAAAGTTGCTACTTTAACTGCCTTTTCTGCATGGATAGTTCAAAGTGCAGGACTTTTTGTTAGAGGTATTGAGGCCTATAACTTAGGAATCTTTCACCCACCTTGGACAAACCTTTATGAATCATTAATGTTTTTTCCATGGCTTGCAGTAACTTTATACCTATTTATTGAAAGAGAATACAAAATAAAAGCTATAGGAGCATTTTTCTTTCCAATTGTTGCATTTTTAATAATATGGGGTCATCAATTTAACACTGAAATATCACCCCTTGTTCCAGCACTTAGAAGTTATTGGCTATATCTTCATGTGCTTGCTTCTTTTGCAGGTTATGCAGGATTTACAGTTGCATTTGGGGCTTCTGTTGCGTTTTTAATCAAAAATAACTTTGAAAAAAATGTTCCAATAACACCTTTCCATATAGGAGGATTTATATTTACCCTTGGTTTATCTGTAGTTTTTGGATATTTAACGTTAACTGGAGCTAAAGATTTAAAAACTATGGTATTTGGAATTATATTTATACTTTCTTTACTTGGATTTATATACTTTGCTACTTATACATTAAAACCAGCAGGAAAATTTTTACCTAAGAAAACTCTTCTTTCTGAAGTTGCTTTGAAGGCAGTAGCTATATCTTTCCCAATATGGACTGCGTCTATAATACTTGGAGGAGCTTGGGCAAACGAAGCTTGGGGAAGTTATTGGAGCTGGGACCCTAAAGAAAACTGGGCATTAATTGTATGGCTATTCTTTGCTGCATACATCCACGGTAGAACAATAGGAAAATGGAAAGATTCTACCTCCAGTTGGATAGTAGTTGCAGGATTTATAATGCTTTTAATATGCTACTTTGGAGTAAACTTATATTTCCCAGGGCTTCACAGTTATGCAACTGAATAATTTTTAAATTGGGGGCTTTGTTTTTTGCCCCTTTCCTACTAAACAATTGGCTAAAATTAAATCTTCTTTTGTCGTAATTTTAAAATTTAAAATACTTCCTTTGTTTATAATTACCTTACCACCAATTCTTTCAACTAAAGAAGCATCGTCAGTTCCTAAAAAATTATCTTCATATGCTTTCTGGTATGCCTTTTTTAATACATCAAATTTAAAAGTTTGTGGAGTTTGAATTATGTAAAGGTTTTTTCTATCTAAAGTGTTAGAAACTATGTTATTTTCAACCTTTTTTATTGTATCCCTTGCAGGAATTGCAGTAATACTTCCATCGTATCCTTTTTTTACATTATTAATCCCGTCTAAAAACATACCTTCTGTAGCAAAAGGCCTTGCACTATCATGAACAATAACAATATCTGCCGTTTTTATCGTATCCAATGCATTTTTTACACTGTCTTGCCTTTCTTTTCCACCTGCTACTTTTTTTACATTTTTAAATGAAAACACTTTTACCCTTTCTAAATCTTCTTCTGGTAAAACCAAGATAATATCTGTAATCTCATCAATCTTATTAATAGTATTTAAAGAAAACTGAAATAAAGGTTCACCTTTTAACTTTATAAATTGCTTTTTTTCGCCAAATCTACTTCCTTTTCCACCTGCTAGTAAAATTACAACTATTTTCATTTTATCTACTTAACAAAACTTTTTTTATAAATAAACCTAGCATAAAAACTGCAGAATATAAAGAAACAATAAAAGCTCCAGGAGGAAAATCAAGATAGTAAGATACAAATATACCTGTAATTATCATTACAACACTTGTTAAACTACCAAAAATCAAGATTTTTTTATAATGCCAGAAAAATAAAGAAGCAAACGAAGCAGGAAGAATTATCATAGCAGATGCAAGGATAACTCCTACCAGTTTTACAGATAAAACAGTAGCAATTGCAATAATAACAATAAGTGAGTAATAATAAAAGTTGGTTTTTATTCCTGTAGTATAAGCAACTTCCTCGTCAAAACAGCAAAACATTAATTTATTAAAAAATAAAAACAAGTAAATCCCAACAAAAACAGTAAAACATATTAAAAGCTTTATATCTAAACTTGTAATTGTTAAGATATCACCAAATAAAAAGGTAAAAAGGTCAGATGTATAATTAGATGTTTTCATTATAAAAATAATACCTATAGCCATGGAGAAGGAAAATAGTATTCCAATTGAAATATCTTCCTTTAAGTTAGAATTTTTTGAAATATAACCAATTAAAAGACCTGTAAAAGTTGCAAATAAAAATCCTGTAAATGTTGGATTTATTCCTAAATAAAGCCCTATGGCAAGCCCTCCAAAAGTAGCATGGGAAATACCAACAGATATAAAAGACCAGTTTTTTACAACTATAAACAAGGATAATAAGGATAGTAAAATAGACAAAACTACTCCACCTATTAAAGCCTTTTGGACAAAAGGAATTGAAAGCATTTCCATCATTTTCTAAACTCTAAGTGAAAGTTTTCACAGGATACACATTCAGGAGAATGTATTAAAAGTTTTACTTCTGCACCATAAAGTTTTTCTAAAATATCTCTTTGTAAAAATCCTCTTATATCTCCAAGATAATGTAGATATTTATTTAATCCTACAACCTTATCTACAAAACTACCAATTACACCAATATCATGAGACACCATAACTATTGTTAATCCTGTTTCATCTCTAAGTTTTTTTATAAACTCATAAAATCCTTCTTGTGCAACAACATCTACTCCTGTAGAAGGTTCATCAAAAAATACTATTTCAGGCTTTTGAACTATAACCCTTGCAATAGATACTCTTTGCTGTTGTCCACCTGATAATTTACTAAACGGATAATAAGCAAACCTATCCATACCAACTTGTTTTAATGCATTTAAAGCTATTTCTTTTTTCTCTTTTTTTGATAACTTTTTATTTATAAGTCCAAACAGAACAACATCTAAAGCAGATAGAAAATTCTCTTTATTTAAGTCCTGTTTCTGTGGTAAATAACCAATTTTACCTGTTTTAATCGCTTCTTTAGGAGATTTGCTTAGTATGGCAATCTCTCCCTTTTTTGGTTTGATAAAACCTAAACAACTTTTTAATAGCGTAGTTTTACCACCACCATTTGGACCAACAATAGCTACAATTTCCCCTTTGTTTATTGATAGGTTTATCTTATCTAAAATTACATTACCATTTATCTCAACAGTAAGGTTTTCTATTTTTAAGATTTCCATCTGTTTTAGTCCACTTTTACAACTAATTTACCAACAAATTGCCTACTTAACATTTTTTCATAAGCCTTTTTTATATCATTAAACTCAAAAACTTCATCTATTACTGGTTTTAATTTTTCAGGGAAAAACTTTAGAAATTGTATAAATTCTCCTCTTGTTCCCATAAATACTCCGTGTATATCTAAGTTTTTACCAAAAATTGCCCTTAAATTTATTTCTGCATCTGCCCCAGTTGTTGTTCCAAAGGTTATAACTTTTCCACCTTTTTTTGCTACTTCAATGGATTTACTAAATGTTGCTTTTCCTATATGGTCAACAACAACATCACAAAGATTTCCATCTGTAATTTCTTTGACTTTTTCAACGAAATCTTCTTTGCTGTAGTTAATTACAAAATCAGCACCTATATTTTCTACCTTTTCAGCTTTCCATTCATCTCCTACTGTAGTTATTACATTAGCACCAAATAATTTTGCTATTTGTATCCCTGCAGTTCCAACACCACTTGCTCCACCGTGTATTAAAATTGTATCTCCTGCTCTTATTTTTGCTCTTGTAATTAGTGAATGCCACATTGTTGTATAGGTAATACAAATTGCCGAAGCCTCTTCAAAAGATAAATCTTTAGGTTTTTTAAATACATTTCTTGCAGGAACTTTCACATATTCTCCTGCAACTCCTTGGTTTTTAGTTCCAAGAGGGAAATATTCAGGGCATAAATTATCTTTCCCTGATATGCAAGCTTTGCACTTCCCACAAGAAATTCCAGAAAATATTATTACCTCATCACCAACTTTTACATTATTAACGCATTCTCCAACTTCTTCAACAATTCCAGAAGCATCAGAAGCTATAATATGGGGCATAGGAATTGGGAAAGGATATTTTCCTTCCATAATCCATATATCAAGATGATTTAAAGAAAATGCTTTAACTTTAATTAAAACTTCATCTTTTTCAATTTTAGGTTCTGGAAGTTCTCCTAATTTTAATATTTGATTAAAGTTTCCATGTTCTTCAAAATATATTGCTTTCATTTTTTACCTCTATATTTAATTAATTTCCTAAAAACAAAGAAACTAAAAAGAAATAAGGCGGAAGAATTATAAAATTTATAACTCCAAGTATAAGTAAGGCAACAATAATAATAAATCCGTAATTTTCAAATTCTGCAAGTTTTGCTTCCATGTAGGAAGGGAGCAAACTCATTAGTATTCTTCCACCATCTAAAGGGGGAATTGGAAGTAAATTAAATATTGCAAGTATCACATTTATGCTAACTGCATATTTAAAAAATATTAAAAGAGGAAAAATTACACTTTCAACAAATCCAACTCCAAAAGTAGATGCCATAGATTGTAAAGCAGATTTAGAAGATAAAATTTGAAACAAAATTCCAAAAATAAAAGCAGACAAAAGGTTCATCCCAGGACCAGCAAATGATGTAATAGCACTACCAATCCTAACACTTATCTTTTTAAAATTATACGGATTAATTGGTATAGGCTTAGCCCAACCGAAAAGTATCGGAGAGTGGAAAATTATTAATAAAGCAGGTAATAATATGGAACCAATAGGATCTAAGTGTGGAATTGGGTTAAATGTAAGCCTTCCTGCTAGCTTTGGAGTAGAATCTCCAAATTTATATGCAACATATCCATGTCCTAGTTCATGAACTACCATCGCAAAAAGTAACGCAGGTATCATAAAAATAATATGATTTATATTAAATTCCATTTTCCCTTACCTCTTAAAAACTTTTTTTAACAAATATTGTTTCTTTAACAAATTTTCAACGCGTTTTAAAGCATTTATAACATCTTCATCTGGCTTAGACAATAGATTATAAGCCTTTTTATAAAAGCTATAAGCATCTTTTAAATTTGATTTGGTTTCATAACAGACACCAAGATTATACAAAAGAGTTATATTATTTGGATATTTTTCCAATAACTTCTCCCATATATCGCACGCCTTATTTAAATCTTTTGACTCTAACCATCTAAGTGAATTTTTAAATGTTTCTTTATCTTCACCAGCAACTTCCTCTATTTTTTCTTTTATTTTTACAGAATAAGTTGTTTTATATGGAGCTATATCTCTTAAAAAATTACTTATAGCCTGATTTTTTGCTTGTTGAAGTAAACTTTCTGAAGAAATAACATATCCACTATCTAAACAATACCTACCATACCTACCTCCTTTATGCTCTTTAGAGTAAACCACTTCTCCTGTAGCAACATCAATAAGCTTTGCCACAAAAGAAAAATTTGCTTCCTTCCTGAAACATCTAATTAAATATTCTTTAGTTCTCTTACATTTATCATCAATACATTTAAACCTTTTTTCAAAAAAAGGATATATGTTTACATTATTTTTTAAGACAGCCCCTGTCCATATTCCCTGGACTCC
>QNYP01000029.1 GCA_003978675.1 Hydrogenothermus sp. | reverse complement strand
CTTTTCTATTGTAAAGAAGTTGAGCTATAACTTTTCCGTATTTTTCTATAAGATGTTCAGGGGCTTTATTTTTTTTCTCTATTAAAAGCCCCTGAACATCTTATAGAAAAATACGGAAAAGTTATAGCTCAACTTCTTTACAATAGAAAAGAGCTTTTTGATAATAAGCTAGAGGAAGAGTATATATATCCAAGCTTAGAAAAACTTTCTTCTCCAGAAGAATTTAAAAAATTAGAAGAAATTGCAGGAAAACTAGCAGATAGAATAAAAAAAGGAAAAAAAATAGTCATTTATGGAGATTACGACGCAGATGGTATAACAAGTACTGCATTACTTGCAAATTTTTTGTACGACATTGGTGTAAAAACAAAATACTACATACCAAGTAGATTTAATGAAGGTTATGGACTAAATAAAAAGGCAATAAAAAAAATAGGTAAAATTGCAGATGTCTTAATAGTTCTAGACAGTGGGACAAATGCTCATGATGAATTGGTTTTTGCAACTAAACAAGGACTTGAAGTATTTGTAATAGACCACCATGAACCTAAAAATCCGCAGTGGTATGCAAGTAATATAAACATTTTAAATCCTAAACTACACAAGGACTTAAGTTTAAACTTTCACCACCTTTCTACTGTAGGTTTAGTTTTTTACATTATGATAATGCTAAGAAAATTACTAAATCTTGATATAAAACTAAAACCCTATTTAGATATAGTATCTATTGGAACTATTGCAGATGTGGTACCATTATCTTTATTAAATAGGATTTTAGTTAGAAAAGGTATAGAAGAAATAAATAAAAAACAAAGGCACGGGATAAAAGCATTACTGGAAACACTTTCATTAAATAAAGTAAATAGTTTTGACATTAGTTTTCACATTGCACCAAGGATAAATGCTGCTGGTAGACTAGATGATGCTAAAAAAGCAGTAAAACTTCTAATATCAAGAAATGAAAAACAAAGTAAACAACTAGCATATGAACTGGAGCTTTTAAACAAAAAAAGACAAAAAATAACGGAAGCTGTTTTTAAAGAAAGCCAGATTTCAATAAAACAAAAAGGATTTTCAAACTCAATAGTAATAGCAAATGAGAACTGGCACTCTGGAGTAATAGGAATTGTTGCAGGAAGATTGCTTGAAAAGTATAAAGTTCCTGCAATTGTTTTATCTATTCAAAATGGATATGCTGTCGGTTCTGTTAGAAGCACAAAAGAAATAAACATATATAAAATTCTTGAAAAACATTCTTATCTATTTGAAAAATTTGGCGGTCATTCTATGGCAGCAGGGTTAACTATAAAAAGTTCAAACATTCCCTTACTTAAAAGAATTTTAGAAGAAGAAATAGAAAGATTTGAGAAAGAAGAACCTATAATAGAAGTTGATATGGAAGTTCCTTTGTCTTATTGGAATGAAGAAAACTTCAAAAAACTGTCTATTTTAGAACCTTTTGGAGAAGGAAATCCATATCCGAAATTTATAGGAAGAAGAGTAAGAATTCAGGATTTTATAACAGTAGGAAGCGAGCATCAACATATAAAATTTTGGTTAAAAGAAGAAGAAACAAGACAAACCTTTCAAGCCTTATGGTGGGGAGCGAAAAACTATATAAATCTACTTTCTGTTGGTCAAATCGTTGATATTGTTTATACTCCAAAAAGCTCTTGCTGGAATGGAAAAACAACTGTAGATTTTATAATAAATGATATAAAAATAAATTAGTATATATGACTAAAGTCATTTCAGATTTTTATTAGGAATTGTTATCATTAGTTGAAATAAATAATCAATGGAGGTAAAGACCATGTCAGACGTAATCTTAGTAGGTCAGGAAGTTCCTGAATTTGAAATTGAAACTTACGAACCTGAAAGTGGAAAATTTGGAACTTTTTCATTAAAAAAAGCTAAAGAAGAAGGAAAATGGACTATTCTTTTCTTCTATCCAGCAGACTTTACATTTGTATGTCCTACAGAACTTGCAGACCTTGCAGAAGTTTATCCTAAATTAAAAGAATTAGGTGCTGAAGTTGTATCTGTATCTACAGACACTAAATTTGTTCACCTTGCATGGCATAGAGATGAAAAACTCTTAGAAAATGTAAAATATCCAATGGGTGCAGACCCAACTGGAAAGATCTCAAAAATGTTTGGAGTTTATGACTGCAATACTGGTCTTGCATTAAGAGGAACATTCATTATTTCTCCAGAAGGAAAACTCGTTAGCTCTGAAGTTAACTTCTACAATGTAGGAAGAAATGCACAAGAACTCCTTAGAAAAATGGAAGCTAATGCATATCTCATAGGACACCCTGACGAAGCTTGCCCAGCTAAGTGGGAACCTGGAAAGAAAACTTTAAAACCTTCGGAAGAACTCGTAGGAAAAGTTTACGAGGCATTAAACGAATAAAAACTTTTAGGGGCTCTTTGCCCCTTTTAATAAAAAGATGAAAATATACCAACTTAAAAGATTTCATCCTACAGAAATTCAAATCCAAATTACAGATAAGCAACTTATACAAATGTTTCCTATTGAAGTTCAAGAACATCCATTTATGGGACAAATCCAAAGAGTATGGAAAACTGAAGACTTTACTTATAGCATTGGAACTTCAAAAAAGGAAGATATCCTAGATTTATCAAAAGACGCCCTTCATTTACAACTAAAAAAAGAAAAAATGGAAGAAATCCTACAAACACTTGAAGAATTTAAAATAATCCTCTATTATGAAGATAAAGAAGACATTTATGAGGTAAAAAGAGAAAAATGATAGTAGTAATGACAAAATTCCCAATTAATCCTGAGTATTTTAATGAATTTGAAAAAAGAGCTAAAGAGGAATTTGGAGAAAAAGGTTTAACCAACCAAAAAGGTTTTATTAAAATGAATATATTAAAACCTATAAATATTCCTCCTTCTAAGGATAACAATATTTTCGTTATAGAGACTTACTGGGAAGATTTAGAAAGTTTTAAAGCTTATACTGAAAGTGAAGCTTTTAGAAAAGCTCATGAAAACCCACCACCAAAAGAATGGTTTACTGCACCACCTACGGTAGAAGTATATGAGATAATAAAAGAAAAATAAATTAATCTCCTATTTTTAGGAGATCTTTTATTTCATCTTGTAATCTTCTACATCTTGGGCAAATAGTAGAATCCCCCTTATATGAAAAAGGCATCATGCATTCTTCACAGGGTATCATAACATGTTCAGCTAAAACTTCTACCTTATTTACAAATGTATCTAGCTCTAATTTCTCTGATAAATGTAGACAATCTTCAGGGCACATCTCATGGCATATTCTACATTTAATACATAATGCAGGTTCAAAAAGTATAGATAATTTTTCATTACCTTCTTTTAAAGCACCCGTTGGACACATATGATAACAAATATAACAATTTGTACATTTTTTATTATCTATCCACTTTTCAGATGTAAAGGAAATTTTATCAACTTCTAAGTATTTACCCTTTAAGTCTATATCACTTTCTTTTAATGTTTTTACAAAAATTACTCTTTTATCTGGAACTACTTTTTCTTCTACGAGGTTCTTATAAACATCTTCTTCCTGATTTTCTTCTTCGTTAACTTCAGGTATAGCAGGTATCATAGCCCAAAATGCAAGTCCTGCTGTTTGTTTTGCAAATCTTTTTAAGAAACTTCTTCTATCTTCTTTTTTCTTTTCTTCTTCTGATTTTTCATATTTTATAGATTCAAGTTTCACCCTTTGAGGAACTTCTAAAGTTTCTAATATGTAATTTGATTCATTTGCTATTTGCTCTATCCTTTCTTTTAAATTTCCAATTTCACAGGTTTCACAGTATCCAACATCTATAATAATATCTGTTTCATTTTTTAAAGCTAAAGATACTAAATATTGGCTATCTATAGAAGAAGCACATGGGACATTTAGTTTACAGCTAATAAGATTTTCTCCATTTTCTACCATATTATCAAAAAGTTCTTTAGGAGAAAAACCTTTTAAAGAAAAACTTTCAGTTGGACAAACTCCAACACAAGCTCCACAGTGAATACAATTCTCCTCATTTATTTTAATTTTGTCATTTTCTATATACAAAACCTCATCTTTAGGACATACATCTATGCACTTTTGACAAGATGAATATCTATAATAAGTTCTAACACAAGCATATATATCAAAATTTAGTTTAGTCATGGTTTACCCCTAAAATTAGGCAGTTTGTTCTTCTAAAAGATTTGAAATATGCTCTAGATCTGACATTAAAAATTCTAAAGTAGCATCTGCTACATCATAATAAAAAGGTGTCTCTGCAATATCTTTAACTGCTAAAAGATATGGAAGTCCCCAGTTTGCAAGATGTTCTTCTAAAAATTTCTTTTGGATTTTTCTTACCCTTTCTACTTCTTTTTCATCTTCTCTTGCTAATGCATTTAATTCTTCCTGGACTAAATTCATCATAAACTCAAGCTCAACACCAATATGGTCTGGAGATAAAGCTCTAGTTTTATTTAAATCTATAGAATAACCATTGTCTCTGTAAAATATTAAAGTTGGATTGGTAATAGTAGGATTTATGTGTCCTTCGTCATTTACAAATACAGATTCGTAAGGGTAAACATTCAAAATAAATATAGTAGTAAAATCTACATTTAAATCTTCTTCAACAAGTTTCATTACATCTTTTTCCCAAAATTTATCCCATTCTCTAGTATTTGGGAAAAGTTCCAATAAATCTTCGTTTTCCTTTATTTTAGCTAAAGTAAATGGGTCTACTTCTTCAATAAAAAGCCTTGATAAAAGACCATACATATTTATCCTAGCTTGTGTAATTTCAATAATATCTTCCATCGACTTCCTCGGATTTTAATATTTGTAAAATCCACCTTAAAAGATGAATTTTACAAATAAGGGGAGCATATACCCCCCTTTTTATCAAATTTATTCTTCATGTGAAGAATGTCCAGAAGCTCCTGGCATTCTATAAGATTTGTCTGTATGTGGGTACCAAGGTCTTGGGAACCATTTTGGTCTTCTTAAACCGTTAGGTCCTGGAGCTGGTCTTGTAAGCTTATCTCTCCAAGCTTGGTATACCTTGAATGTAGCTTCAATATTAACCACAACATCGCCAATTCTATCATCTGGACCAGCTTTTTCTACTAATACTTTCTTATGCCAGCAGTGCATACCTGAAAGTGGGTCTGGATTGGCTGGGAATACAGCGTTTTGCCATACACCTGTTGCTCCATTCCACCATACTTCTTTAATATCATCGTTAACTTCAGGATATGGCCATTTTAACCAGTTCTCATTGTGTTTTCTTTTAACCTTATGATGATAAACTCCATCTTTCCATCTAACTGTCTTTAAGCTTCCTTGTTCGTTTATTTCTGCCAGCGCAGAACCATAACTTAAAACTGTTAATTCTTGGTTAAATCCATCTACTTTAACAGTGTTTTTAACTCTCCATCTTCCCGAGTGGTGAGAACATGCAATAACTCCAGGTCTTGTAGCTTGAGTTGGCATTGCCATACCAACGAAGTATCCAGTTTCTATTCCTGAAACAGGGTCAACAACCCTTACTTTAATAGGGTCACCTCTTTTAATACCAAGTCTTTCTGCATCCTTTTCATAAATCCATACAGGGTTATGGTTTTGGGATATTTCCATTAACCACTTAGCATTAACAGACCTTGTATGAATGTTGTATGGAAGTCTAAATACAGGGTTTAATGCAAAAGCATTTTCTTCTGTCATATAAGAGTGGTGAACATGAGTTAAGATATGAACTAATTTTCTTCTATCTTCTTCATCTTTTGGATAGATAGGAATTGCATACTCAGGCCATCCCCACTCAACAAATGTTTTTGAATAGTATTCAAGATGCCCTGTAGGAGTATGGAATCCTACTAAGAATTTTCCATCTTTCTTAACAGCTATAGTATGTCTTTCAGAGTGATATTTATCTGCTCCATGGTGTTTTAGATATACTGCTCCTGTATCTGGGTCTATCTCGCATTTAGAAAGAGGTATCCATTTTCCTTTTACTTTTATAGCTTTCTTAACAGGGTCATAAGGAACTTCTCTTTCCATTACATTGTAAACGTTAGTTTCTTCTGTCCATGCTCCTCTATCTCTCATATATTCATAAGGAGTTACTCCAAGTTTCTCACATACCTTTCTTAAGTTTGGTAATGTTCCATAAGCAGCATCATACCATTCTTCAATAGTTACAGGTTGTCCTGGATTTTTTTTAGATTCCCAGAATTTTCTAATTCCAAGTTTTCCATCTGGGTCAATTGCCCATGCTAAGTTAATCCAAAATTCATTCTCTTCCCAAACTTCACCAAGACCTGCCTTTTTATGAGCCTCTAATGTTGCTCTCCAAGGAACTTTTGGTTTCCATCCCATCTTTTGAAGAGCAACTCTTAATACAGGCTGTCTAAATGCTGTCCATCTTTCAGGTTTAGATTCAGCAGACTGGTTGTCGTGTCTTTCTCCAGCAAGCCCAACTGGTAATATGTAATCAACAAACCAGTTTGTTTCAGACCAAGTTGGAGAAAGGTTAACAGTTAATTCCATTTTATTTTCATCTCTTAAAACTTCTATCCATCTAAATCCATCTGGATTAATCCATACAGGGTTGTAAATTTTAGAAATCCATACTTTTAATTTGTTAGGTATTTTTAAACCTCTTTTAGCCCACTTTTCTCTCCACTCATCATCAGAAAGTAAGTGAGGTAATAAGAAAGATAATTCATAAGTTGATAATGGCCATTCTGGTGGCCAAAGTAATTCGTTCCAGTCATCTACAGGTTTAGGCTTATCTGCAAGTGTAGATTTTCCACCTTTTCCACCAACTCCAAGAACATGCCAGTGGTGCCAGCCTACTCCACCAACTCCACCAATAGAACCAGTTAACGCCAAGAAGAACAATCCTGTTCTACCAGCATTCATCCAACCACCACGGTTCCCTGCTGCCTGAGCTCTCCAGAAGTAAGAAGTAATTCTATCTCCAGCCCAGAGAACATACTCATAAAGTTTTTCTATTTTCTCTATTGGAACTCTTGTTTCTTCTGCTGCCCATTCAAATGTATATGGGGAATAAAGCTCTTTTAATACAGAAATAAAGTCTTCAAAAGTGTTTCCTTCTGGAACTTTAGAAATTCTACCTTCTTTCTTTAGATAGTTTAAATACTCTTTATCTTTTATAAATGTTTTCCAGTTAAACCATCTTTCTACAAATTTTCTATTGTATTTATCTTCTTGTAATAACCTGCTTGATAATGCTAAGAATATAGCTCCTTCTGTTCCCGGCCACACTGGTATCCATAAATCAGCCATACCAGCAGAGTTTGAAAGCCTAGGATCCATTACAACAAGTTTTGCTCCTTTCGCTCTAGCATCTGCTATGTACCCTGCATGCTGTTGGTAGTAATGTCCAGCATCTGCAGCATGAGAAGAAGATAAGAATATTAATCTAGAATTTGCAAAGTCTGGAGAAGTTCTGTCATCCCCTGTCCAAGAAATAGAACCAAGTCTACCACCTGAAGAACATATATTTGTGTGTGAGTTGTGGTGGTCTCCTCCCCAAGTCCAAACAACTCTAGCAGTAAAACCACCAGATTCATTAGGTCTTCCAACATGATACATTATCATTTTTCTTTCAAGTTCAGAACCAGTTTCAAGAGCTTCTCTTATTTTCTTACCGATAGTTTCTAAAGCCTCATCCCAAGTGGTTCTAACCCATTTACCTTCTCCTCTTTTAGCTCCAGGAGCTCTTTTTAGAGGGAAAGGTATTCTATCTGGATCATACATTTGAGCTTGAGTTGCATAACCTTTAGCACAGTTTCTCCCTCTAGAGCCTGTATGGAACGGATTACCCATAAACTTTCTTACAACAAGTGCATCTTTATCAACCCAAGCTGTTAAACCACATGCAGCTTCACAGTTATTACAAACAGTTGGCACTAACATGTAATTAATAAGTTTTACACCATTCCTTAAAGCTCCTCCCTTTAATTTCCACACATCTCCTGCAGGTTCTTTCCAGTCATTCCATTTATCAAATGGTGGATAGTAATCTAAATGTTTAGGTGTAAATGTTAAATTTGCTGTAGTTTCTTCACTAGCCACTGCTGGTGTAGAGGCTTTTTCTACAGCCCCTTTAACGAGAGCAGCACCACCTACCGCAGCAGCAACAGTTTTTAAAAAATTTCTTCTTGATGTTTTCATCTTTTGCTACCCTCCTAAAATTAACTTAATGGTAATGTTTGTGGAGCTATTAACCATGCATGTTTAATAAGCCAAAGTCCAGCTATAGCACTTAAAGCTCCAAGAAATGCATATTGGTATTTTCTTTGTTCGTTTGCTATGCCTACCAGCACCATAGGAACAATAAATGCTAAAAACATTCCACCCCAGAAAAATGGAGCAACTTCACCAAATGCTAAAACCTTTATAACTTCATGGGCAAATTCACTGTGCATTTTAGCGAATATAAGTTCTCCAATAAACATAGCAGCCATCAATCCTGCACTTCCAAATAATATGTATCCAAGTTCTCTTCTGATATTTTCTTTTAAAACATTTCCATAAATTGCATCAATTAATAAATATGCCGCAGAACCTGCTAATGTTGCACTTAAAAGCATAGAAATCATTTCTGCAGGGAATACCCAAACTTCCCTAGCTGTAGCTTGTCCCATAATTCCAGCAGTATAAATTGTTGAGAAGAAAGCTAAAATAAATCCTGGAACCATAATCTTATCTAATAATTTCTTATTACCTGAAACCCATGACCAAAACGCAAGTAATAAAATTACTACAAATCCAGAAACTACCCAAGCTCCCAGTGTAACTGCAGATGTAAAGTGTGCAAATGCAAATATTTTCCAGAATCTAAACATATGATGTAAGTCTAAAACTGTAACAAGTAATGTTATACCTATAAAAATTAATCCAACTATAGGAAGCCATTTTCTAAAGAAATTATCTTGCTCTGGATATTTCTTTATAAAATATAGTCCTAATAAAAATGAGCCTGTAGCTATACTTTTAGCCCACATATTAGTCGATACCAGCCATCCCCAAACTACCTTTGGTAATGCAACATCAAAAGTTACTTCTGCTCCCAACATGATTAATGCCCTCCTATGTGGTCTAGGAATTTGACTTCTGTAAATAATGTAAAACCTTCTGGTCTTTCTGATGCTAATGGATCTAATGCTACAGTTGAACCTCTTACATAAAAATGTTTTGGTTTTGTATTCAGTTCTGGTTTTCTTACCATTACATCTCTATGTTCTCTTAGATATTTAGAAATTTCAGATTCAGGGTCATCTAAATCTCCAAAGATATTAGCATGTGTTGGACATGCAACTACACATGCGGGCATTAAACCTACTTCTATTCTATGAGCACAATATGTGCATTTATCAGCAGAGTTTGTAAGTGGGTCAATGTATATAGCGTTATATGGACAAGCCATCATACAAGAAGCACAACCTATACATCTATCATGGTCAACATTAACAATACCATTTGGAAGGTAATGAAGAGCAGATACTGGACAAATTCTTTCACAAGGAGCATTATCACAATGATTACACCTTAAGGGAACAAAGTGTCTTTTTGTGTCTGGATATTCTCCCTGGTCTATGTACTTAACTCTTAATCTCCAACTGTGTAGAGGCACGTCATTTTCAGCTTTACATGAGACTGCACATGCCATACATCCCATACATCGACTAAGGTCAACTAAAAATCCAAGTCTCATAGGGCTATCCTCCTAAAGGTTTTTGTGTCATATATAGCTTTATATTTAACATATTTTTTTTTATAAAAAAAGGGGCCACAAGAACCCCTTTAATAAACATATATTATTAATAACATCAATATGTTTATAGACATCCTTTAAAGAATCCAGGTTTTGGTTTAGGAGTAATTTCTGCTTCTTCAAGTTGAACTACAGATACCTCTCCTTTTTGTCCAATAATTTCTCCCTCTCCATCAATAGTTCCACCAAAACCTTCAAGTAGTGCAGAGTAAGTAACACCTTCTGCTGTTGGTTTTATATAGTAATATTCCCCTTCTGTCACATCAAAAATAACCACTTTTGGAGGAGCAGTATAAATTTTATCAGCAGGAACTCCCTCAAATAGTTTATGAGGAGGACATGAGTTTAAGACATCGAATTCTCCACTTTCCATTGCTTCCTTCGCACAACTCTCAGCAGTAATAACAGCTGATGTAAATTCTATTTCGTTATCTTCCTCATCTTCTTCTTCTGCAATTGCAGGAGATACGTTAGCTATGATTGTAGTTGCCACTAAAAAGCCAAATAATTTTTTTAATTTCATTTTATATCACCTCCTAATTTCATATCTCTACTTAAAATTTTTCCAGTCTCTTAATGTTTTCAAGTAAGCAACTATATCTTTTAAGTCCTTTTCAGAAAGATGTGCATAAGGAGGCATTTTAGAAGATTTTGTTCCGTCAGGATTTACCGTATACCATGTAAACATATCATTGTTTGGATATGCTCCAAATTTATCAGGATTAGCAAATTTGTTGTAGTGTCTGTTAGGATTTAAGTTTCTAATGATTACATCATTAGGGTTTACGATAGACTCTTTTAAATATGGAGCATTAGCAATTCCACCTATATCAGATAAATCCGGAGCCATTCCTACTGGAGCACTTTGTTGATCTGCATATCTATGGCATCCATTACAACCATTTTGAGCCATTAGCTCCTTTCCTCTTTTTGGATCTCCTAATTTTTTAGAAGGTATACCCCAAGATACGTAGTCTAGATAATCTTTATCTAAAGCATAATCTTTTAATCTTATAAACTTCCATCTAGATAAAGATTTGTTTCCATCTCTTTCTGCAAATTTTCCATCCCATAATGCAAATGCAATAGGAACAAGACCTGCTTTAAGATTTGAGTTTTCAGTTTTTAAAGGTCTTACAAATACTGCAGTCCAAAGGTGGGTTTGCTTATTATATTTCATATCAATAGATGTTCCTTCTTCTTTAATTTCTGTTAAGGAACCAAAACCTTCTGATACGAAAACTTTTTCGTAATCTCTTCCTGCTACAGTTTTTTGTAAATAAACAGTTACAGGGTGATTTTCATCTCCCATTCCAACATACGGAAGAGTAATTCCTTTTCCAAATTTATTAGGAAATTCTATACTTACACCATCTGCATAGCTATCAGTATCATATTTAGCCTGAATAGAAGGTGTGTTATCCTTCCACTGAACAAAAACAGCTATTGCTTCATCGTTATAAGCAACTTTAACAAGTGCTCTTTTTAATGTTTTCTTCGCTATTAATTCATTTGCCTTTTTGTCATTTAGTCTTACAGAAATTTGGGGATATAAATATACATACTTTCCTGGAACAGATTTCCAAACTTGAGCATAAGGATTAGAAGTTAACTCAACGTTTACTTTTTTAGCATTTAACACTTCATATTTGTAGAAATCTTTATACTGAGCTTCAACAGCCATAGCAGAAGAAAACATTGCCAATCCAACCACTGCAGTTTTTACTGCGTTTTTCATTATTTATTCCTCCTTACTTATCTTTGTTAATACTAAAAGAAGGAGGGGACATTACCCCTCGTGAGTTTTCTCTTCAACATTGAAGTATGCTTTAACTTCAGCTTTAGGTGTATTAGCACCTTGAACGTATCTGTAATCAATAATTTTGAAGAATTCTGTTCCTTTAAGTCCTTGTTCTTCTGCAAGTTTTTGATAGTAGTTTTCGTCAAGTCTGAACATATCTTTGTGATTGTAAGCGATTAAGATATCCATTAATTCAGATTCTTCTCCTCTTTTTCTCTTTTCCATTTCTTCTTTTAAAACTTTAGCTGCGTGGTGAACTCCAGGTCCAAAAAGTTTCTCTAAAAATTCCATAGGAATTCTTTGTGAGCCTTCCTGTATAGACATATCATCATTAAATGTTGGAGGAGATAATACAGGTGGAACATAGTAAACATTTGGTTGTGTTCCAAAATCAGGTCTTAGAGGCAGAGCAACTTTATATTTATAAACTAATTTGTAAACTTGAGATTCTTCATCATCTAAGAAACCAACAAATCTAATTCTTCCTACACATTGATGAGCACATGCAGGAGGAAGTCCTCTTTCAATTCTAGGGAAACAGAATATACACTTTTCAGATTTAGAAAGTTTAGGGTTAAAGTAAATCTTCTTATAAGGACATCCAGCAATACAGTATCTGTATCCCTGACATCTATCTAAATCAACAAGAACAATACCATCCTGTTCTCTTTTGAAAATAGCTTCCCTTGGACATGCAGCTAAACATCCTGGGTTAGAACAGTGGTTACATATTCTTGGAAGATAGAAATAATAAGAGTTTGGCCAATCGCCTTCTCCAACATCTTCATCCCAGTTAGGACCCCAAACAGGGTCAGAGTCAGGACCTAAAACAAATTCTGTATCTGGTTTATCAAAAATTTCTTCATGGTTGTAGTCCCATGGCACACCATAATCTAAAACCATATCTGGAATAATACCATCCTGGAGGTTTCCATTTTCATCAAAACCACCACCAGCTTCCATCCAGTTTCTTGGATACCCTGCTCCTGGTTGAGTTTCAACGTTGTTCCAGTACATATATTCTCTACCATTTCTATTTGTCCATTGAGTTTTACATGCAACTGTACAAGTTTGACAACCGATACATTTATTTAAATCCATTACCATTGCTAACTGTCTTTTTGACATTGCCAATTACCTCCTTAAATTAAGCTTTTTCAATATCTACAGATGTTGTATAAGCATGTTGGTTACCATCCCAGTTTCCACCAAACTTAAGGTGTCCCCAACCATCAGATAATTCTAGGAGGTTGAGTAAATCACCAACAACTGCGTTGTGGTTTCTGTTGAATTTAAACATCATAGGTTCCCAACCGTGTTCTAATATAATTGCATCTTTTGGAGCTGATGGGTAAATTTTAGCCATAGCGTAGAAGTCACCAATGTCGTTAAAGATTCTTACTTCATCCCCATCTTTAATTCCTTTCTTCTTAGCAATTTCAGGGTTAATCATAATATAAGGTTTACCTCTTTGTAATCTCATTAAGAGAGTAGAGTGTTTATAAGTAGAGTGGATAGACCATCTTGCGTGAGGAGTCATTAACACAAATGGGAATCTCTTAGGTCTTATTGGTTCTTTAGCAGTTGGAACCGCTGCTCCAAGCTCAATCCATAAATCGTGGTCTACATAGTAAGTAAGTCTTCCTGAAAGTGTTTCAAATCTTTCAAACATATAGAGGTTGTTTTCAAATGAGTTGTAAGGTTTATCTGGGTATAAAGGTGAAGATTTCCCTGCTTTTTCGTTTAATACAAGGAATCCACCTCTTTTTCTCATAGATTCAATTGTGTTTGGTTGGAACTGTTCAACTTTTTCCAGTGCCATTTCAACTGCATCTTTATCTGTTCTGAGTTTTCCACCTTTTGTAAACTCATCTGCAAAGTTTGCAAGGTCTCTGTATCCAGTTTTTGAGTGAGTTGGGTCAGGTATTTTGATGTATTTTTCAGGATTTGGTTCACCTTTCTTCTTAGCCTCTTCGAATCTTTTAAGAGCTATCTCTTGGAGCTTTTCAGCTATTAATGTACAGATTTCCCACTCAGACTTAGCTTCTCCAACAGGTTTTAAGTTTGCTGGAGGTTGTGCTAGGTTTGCAAATCTATGGTATCCAGGGTTAGTTCTTAAGTCCCAAACTTCATAGTGAGATTTTGCTGGTAATACTATATCTGCATATTGTGCTGTAGAGTTCATTCTAAAGTCTACATAAGCAAAGAACTTAGCTCTTTCAAGGAAAGCTTTTTTGTATGTAGAACCTTTGTTTCTTCTAAATCTAGAATCTGCAAATAGTAAAACTGTTTCAAAAGTATCCCAGTATGGTTTTCCATCCTTGTTATGTAAGTTTTCTTTCCACTTTTTATCATTTCCAAAGTTATCAAGTATTTCTCTAACTCTCTTGAAGTATTCTTCTTTAGATAATCCAGTAGCTCTTCTTACATCTTCATCATCATAAAGTTTTTCTGCATCTTCAATTAGGTTTCCATATACAAATTCACTTACGAAACCAGATGCAAATCTTTGTTTGTACTTTCCTTTAAATCCAGAGATTTCTCCCATCCCAGAAATAGCAACCTCGTTTTCCGTAGAAAGACCACCATAAGGACCAAGTCTTCCACAAAGTCCTGGAATTGAAGCAATAGCTCTGTGTATTAATAATCCATTAAAGTATTTTCCGAGAGAGAAACCTACAGTTATTTGAACTACTTTTGGTAGTGCTATATCTTTTGCAAGTTGTTCAACAAGAGTAGGATGAACTCCTGTTAATTTATAAGTTTTTTCTTTGCTAAACTTTCTAGCTTCTTTCTTTAAAAGCTCAAATACAGTTGTAACTTCTACCTTGCTTCCATCCTTTAATGTAACTTCCCATTTTCCTTCTAAAGCAGGGTCAATATCCCATGCAACATCATGGAGTCTTAAAGTTTTTACAGGGCTTCCTTCAGAACCTGGCATTACAGTTAATTTATTTGTTTTAGTATTCCATGCAAAGAATACTGCATCTGCTTCAAATTCTTTACCTTCACCGTGTTTTTCAAATGCTTTAAATGTTTCTTCATCAAATTCAGCAGGAGGATTTTCAAGGTCTATATCAGAAAGTCTTAAAAGTTTTTTGTTATCAAGTCTTACTAAGAAAGGTAAATCTGTAAAGTGTTTTACAAATTGAGGTTTATACATTTTCTTTTGAATAATTTCATCGATAACAGCCATTGCAAGATGTCCATCATATCCTGCTTTTACAGGTATCCAGAGGTCTGCATGAATAGCAGTTGAGTTAAATTCTGGAGCTATTACAATAACCTTAGCCCCATTGTATTTACCTTCCCATACAAAGTGAGCATCAGGAATTCTAGATGTATTAGGGTTCATACCCCACCAAACCTGAGTATTTACAGTATAGTAGTAATCCCATGTACATCCAATATTTCCTTCACCGTAAACTACAGATACACCTTGGAACATATCACCAACGTAAGATGCAATATACGGTCTTTGAGCTCCAAGTTGTGTTCCAAGTCTTTTACCAGATGCAGCTCTAGCCTCTGTTAGCATACCTGCACCAACGTGAACATAAAGACCTTCTGGTCCTTTAGTAAGCATTGTTTCATAAATTTTTTCAGCTATTTCTGTAATAGCTTCATCCCAAGTAATTCTTTTCCATTTACCTTCTCCTCTTTCTCCAACTCTTTTCAGAGGATAAAGGATTCTATCTTTTTCATACATTACTTGAGAGTGCTGAACCCCTTTATTACATCCTCTAGGGTTAAAATCAGGGATTTTAGCGTTGATTTGAGGGTAGTTAGCTACCTGGTTTTCCCTTGTTACTATTCCATTATCCACCCAAACATCCCAAGCACAGTTACCCTGACAGTTTACACAGTGATAAGCAGTTCCATGTTCTTCTTTCTTTCCATAAGTGTAAGCAAACTCTTTTCTATACATATTTTCAGTGTAAGAAGTATTTGGATATGAAGCCCTTGGATCTTCAACAATTAGGGCTTTATCCTTAGCAAAAGCGGCATTGCCCCCTACTGCAAGGCCTGCCCCTGTAACACTCAGAGCCTTTAAAAAGTTCCTTCTTGATAAGGACATGTATCTTACCTCCTAATTGGTTTCTAATTTAAATCATAGTAATTTTAGAATATCTTTATCACAGAATATCCTTATAAGCAACCTCCACCACCTCCAGCTTTAGGAGGAACATATTCATCTTCTTCCAATGGATAATCATTATCAACCCAAGCTTCTATACCACCAGCAAGATTTTGAGCCATTTTGAATTTTTCTAAACACTTCTTAAATATTTCTGGATTTCCATCTTTAGAAACAATTACTGTTGGTAGATAGTAGTTTATGTGAGGAATAGCATCCTCGGGAGTTTTACTTTCATCACAATCAGGCATAGGGATAGAACCAGGTATATGACCTAAAGTGTAATAGTCTGTTTCTTCTGCTTCATCTTCCTCATCTTCATTTTCAGGTTCATAAGGTCTTACATCAATAACCTGAAGATTAATCTTAGGATTTCCCATTTTGTCGTATAGTTCTTTAGCAGTAATTGGTAATTCTCTTTTTAAGTTGGCAAGAGTTGCCCCAAAATTAAGTACTAAAATAGCTAAAACTGCTATTATACCTAAATAAATAGCTCTTTCTATTTTAGGATTCATATCTTACTCCTCCGACTGAGTTTGTGCTGTAGTTTGTGAAATTTTTGCTTCTATCTGGGAGATATTTCCTTTTATCCCTATTAAAGCAATTACCAACACCACAATACCTACCCAATATAAAGCTCTTTCTACTATACTCATCTTCCCTACCTCTCTTATTATTTTTAATCATAAACTTCATCAGCTTTAGGTTTAGCTGCTATGAATTTACTCCATCTTCCAAAGTAAATGATATTCGCAGTTATAATTCCAACTATAAAATATGTAGCAGACATTGCCATTGAACCTATAGAAAGAGTCGGATATGCAGAAATAAATGCTCCTGTAGTACAACCTCCACCAATCATTGCTCCAAGGGCAAGGAATATTCCCGCAAAAAATACAAGAACCATCCTCACTATAGGCATAGATGTAACTGCTTCTGCAAATGGAGGAGGAACAACATCAAATTTAAATGTTCTAGACACTAATGCACTTAAGAAAGCTCCTGGTAATACTCCAATTATTAATCCAGCGTGCCATACAATACCTTCTGTTATTCTAGGAACACTGTCTAATGGATGTCCTATAGCCTGACCTATCCATCCAACTAAAGCTAATGTAGCCCCTGAAAATCCAAGGTATTCACCTTGCATAGTAGCCCACGATATGATTAGTCCTGCCGCTACTCCAGATGGAAGCCAGTGCCACTCTTTTTTCAATGAAATAAACGCTTGGTCTTTATCATAATTAATCCTTCTAGCAGGGTCAAACCAATCTGCTACAATCGCTAAAACCATAAATAATATTCCCCAAACTACAGCAACTACACCATAAGGAAGTCCTAAAACCCCATATAATGTAAGTTTTTCCTTTGTTCCAAGAATTCCTGCTTCTATTAAGGCAGGTTTAGTCATATCAAAAATAACGATACCGAGTATCAATCCTATAACCCCAGCTAGAGCAACAAATTTTCCAGCTCCAACTCTTGCTACACATGTTCCAGGACAAAATCCTGCAGCACCCATAGCAATTCCAAATAAAAATCCTCCTAAAAGATGGGCAATTCCCATAAACGGCATTATTCTAGGAAGAAGGTTATATTGTTCAGCAACTCCAAATATATCTGCAAGTCCATAGATAATGGATGTTGTTGCAATTGCAGTAAAAGCAAATTTCATAATTTTTAGGTCTCTTAAAAGTAAAAGTCCTTCAACTCTAGAGTATCTTATTGCACCTACTTTGTGAAGAACAATTCCAAAAAGAACCCCTGTTAAAAGACCCATAATGAGATGGTTCATATGCTCCATGACTACTTACCTCCTTTCAAATGTAAAAAAGGGGCGTAAAGCCCCTCCCTTTTTATCAAAAGCTAAATATTTAATTTTTCATAGCAATCAACATTATTTAGCAATTGGTAAGCTTGGGTCGTTACCCCACTCATCCCAAGAACCAATGTAAACCTTAGCTTTTTCTATACCAATGTATTTAGCAGCTGCAAAGATAAATGAACCTCTACCTGTTCCTACGTGACAGTATGTAATAAGTGTATCTGTTTCTGGGTCAAACCCTTTCTTCTTGAGTTTTTTGTAGAAAACTTTTTTAAGCTTTTTCACACTTTTAAATAATGGTTTATTTGGTTTTCCATTTGGGTTTCCTGCAACTTTTTTCCACTCAAAGAATACTGCTCCTGGGATATGTCCACCTCTTTTTACTTTTTCATGCTTTCCTGGCTCTAATAAAGCTTCTAAAAGAGTTTTTCCTGTATATTCTTGGAATCTTCTAGCGTCTAAAATAAAGTATTTAGACTTCTTACCGTTTTTCTTAATATCTTCTACAGCTTTTAAAACTTCCTCTTTTGTAGCAAGAATATCCCAGTTAATATTTGCTTTAAATGTTTTAGCAGACGGCTTGTTTCCTTCGCCAGTTTCTACTGGATAACCTTTAGCTTGCCATGTTGTAAATCCACCATCTAACATTCTGTTATCACCATTTAATCCGTTAACACCATATAACCATAGGAAATACCATACTCCAGATGCGTTAGGTCCTCTACCATCATCATAAGCAATAACTTTAGTATTGTTATCTATACCTAAAGAGCCAATGAACTTTTCAGCTCTCTCTTTACACATAGGAAGCCCATTACACTTTCTAATGTCGTTGAGATAGTGTAAGTCGTGTGCGAAAGCATGTGCTGACCCTGGGATATGTCCTTCCTTGAATTTCTTATCAGAATCACCACTTACAAAAACAACACTCTTAGCGTCAAAGGCTTTTTTTGCCTCATCAACACTTATTACAATTTGAGGGTTTGCTGGTTTAGCCCCAGCCATAGCTACAGAAGTTGCAAGTCCAAGTCCTGCCACAGCTAAAGAAACTTTTCTAAACATTACCATGAATTACCTCCTTGTAAATGGTGATTCTGATAAGAAATTCAAGGAAGGACATATCCCAGGGTCAGCACATGCTTTCGCACACGACTTACACTATCTCAACGACATTAGAAAGTGTAATGGGCTTCCTATGTGTAAAGAGAGAGCTGAAAAGTTCATT
>QNYP01000030.1 GCA_003978675.1 Hydrogenothermus sp. | reverse complement strand
CTTTATTACAGGTGGCGGTAATTGTTTTGTTGTATTAATGTTCTCTTTTTGTGCAAATGCTATGTTGATTAATAGTAAAAATATACTAAGCCCTAATATTAATGTTTTCTCTAGCTTTTCTAAAGGATTTAACCTCTTTTTGTGTTTTAATTTTAAGGGAATATTCCTCAAAGCCAGTCTCTTTAATTATATTTTCTACATCTTTATAGAATGTATCATAAATACCTTCGTTTATTAACATACTTATGTTTAATTTTTGGTTAGTTAGGTTTACTCTAAGCACTAAATCCTTAGAAACAATTTTTAATGATATATGCTTCGTAGCTAGTTTTTTCATGTTTTCTATTTTTTCTATTGTATGTCTTAGATTTGTTTGTTTGAGAAATTCTTTGTTTTCTGTTTTTTCTATTAATTCTTTACTTCCTGAACTTTCTACTGTTTCCATTATTTGTTCTTCAGTTTGTAAATTTTCTGTGTTTTCTTGTTTAGTTAAGTTTTTAATAAAGATTGAGTTATCTATGAAATTTTCCATTTGCTGAGTATTCTTGTTTAAAATTTGGCTGTTATTTTCTAGTTTTACCGAAATTTTTGTATCTTCTACATTTTCAAAAGTAAATGTTTTACTATTTTTTATCTCTTTTTTATTTGTTGCTGTTTTTTCTATCTTGATATTATCTAGTTTATGCTTGTGGTATTTTTTGAAATCTACAGGTCTAGAAGAAAAAATTGTTTGAGAAATCTTAATATTTTGCTTATTTGTGTTATTTAAATCTGTTTCTATATTTTGGTTTACGTTAAGTAGATTTTGCTTGTCTGCTTCTAAGTTGATTGTTTTAGAAAGTTTATCATCTAGATATGTATTATTCACATTTGCTTGGTTATATAAACTTTCAAATGGAATTTCAAACATTTTCAGATTTTCTAATGATTTTATGTTTTTAGATTGTTCATTATTAAACTCTACTTGTTTTTCTGTTTGTTTGTTAGTTTTTTTATTAATCGTATGTTGTATACTTTTCATATTTTTGAGTGTTTGGGTAATTTTACTGTCATTTAAGTTTTGATTAACTATTTGGTTAAATTTTTCTCTATGTTTTTGTGGAAAGTTTGTATTATTAGTTTTAAAGTCTTGTTTAACTTCTGCTATAAATATCTGCGTATTTGAAAACTGTAGATTATCACTTTTATTTTCTTGGTTTTTATCTTCATTTGTTTGTGTTTTGAAGGTTCTTAGTTTGAAGCTTTCTTTGCGTATAAGTTTTTGTTGAATTTTATTACTTATAAATATGTTTTGAGATGCTTCTTCTTTTTGATACTTTTGTTGAATTTTTTTAGAAGCTTGTTCAGTAAATTTTGGGGTATTTTCAGGTAAATTTAAAGTCTTTTGTTTTGATTTTGGTTGTTTTTCTACTTTCTGTAAAGAAATTTTAACACTATTTTTACTTTTCAGAATTTCATCTATTTTTTGAGAAAGTACATAAACTATTTGTTGTTTAGCTTGTTTTTTTAATTTGTTGTTAGTTTCTTTTGTATTTAATTCATTCGTTTTTATATCTTTCTGATTGGATATATTCCTTCCTGTAGATATTTGTTTATGATAAAGGCTTAATGATTTGCCTTTTTTAGTTATAGTTTCACCTATCTTTTTTGGCAAAGTTTCTATTTTTATATCTAGTTTTTTATGAATGGCGTTTTTATCAATAGTTTTTCTATGGTATATGTTATTTTTTTCTTGAGAAACTAGGTTTATCTGTTTTTCTTTTGTTTTTAAAAGATTTAATGGTTTTAGTTTTTGCTTAATTTCTTTAGAAGCTATTTTTGATGTAGGTATCTTTAAAATTTTTAAGTCTTTTGTATCTATGTTTTTTTGATTATTTAACGAATTTATATTTGTTTGCCTTACTTGATTTGTATTTTGAATAAAAACAAACTTAGTCTTTCCTAAAGTTTTTTTCAAATTATAGATGCTTTCAACTTGAAAATTGTTTTTAAGCTGAAAAGAAGCTACACCAATAGAGTAAAAATTTATCTTTCGTAAAGCATTTGGTAAAGAAAAGTGTTTCGTGTTTATTTGCTTAGGAAAAATTATACGAATATTCTTAGTTTCACTAGCTTTTTTATTTTTTATTACTTCTTGCTCTCCTCTAGATTTTGTGTATTCATTTTTTGGTATACTCTGATATAAGTTTTTGTTTTTGTCGAGTTTTTGTTTAATTAAATTATCAAGTAAAAGTGCTTTATTAAAAACTACATCTGTTTTTTCATATGTAAAAGTTGAAACAATTGTTTTACCTTTACCATTGTTTTTCAATTGAGCCTTAAATAAATCATCAAATAAAACAAATCCTTTTTTTGCTTTGGTTTTTGTTTTTCTACTTTTAGCACTTATAATAAGCTGTGAATTGTCTATAACTATATTTTTCATTTTAAATTTTTAGTTTTATTTATAAATCCTTTTTCGAAATCTGGCAAGGATTGTTTAATACTTAAATATCTTTCTTAATTTAGATAGAGCTTGAGATTTTATCTGGGATATTCTAGAAACTGATATATTTAGCTTCTCTGATATTTCCTTTAAATCTTTTTCTTCAAAAAATATCATCTGTAATATCTGTTTTTCTTTTTCTGAAAGGGTATTTAAAACTTTTAGTAGTTTTTCTCGAAGCTCTGATTTCTCTGCATACTCTTCTGGAGTTTCTAACTTAGATACTAGAGTATCTATAAACTTCAAATCATCTGTTCCATTTATAGCCTTTTCTATGCTCAAAAATATTGCAGAGCTTGATAGTGGAATATCCATATTTTCATCAACTATTTCACCTTTTTTGATTTTTTCTCTTAACCCTCTAGGTAGAATATCTAAACTTCTCAAGTAATCAAGTATTTCTCCTCTAATTTTTATATATGCGTAAGTTGAAAACTTCGCTTTATCCTCATCATATTTTTCTATTGCTTTCATTAAACCTATAACACCTATATTTACAAGCTCATCAAACTCAATCTCACCCTTTGGTATACGGTAATAAATCTTGCTTGCAACTTTCTTAACTAACTGTAAGTTTTCTAGAACTAAACTGTCTCTTTCTTGCTTAGCTAATTGCATTATCTATTCTTTTTTTAAAAAACTCATTAGTTTCTTCCAGAAGTTTCCATCTTTTTCAAAATCGTAATCTTCCCCTACTTCTTTTGAAGCAATCGCTGTTATTGCCCTTGTAAAATCATCAGATGGAAAAACTTCAGATATAAGCTTTTTAGATTTTATAGATTTATTTAAAGTTTGAGAGTAAGGTATCCAGCCTGCAAGTTCTATACTTTTATTTACAAATCTTTTAAAAGAACTATTTAATCTATCATATGTAAATAGTGCCTCATTTCTGTTTTTACACATATTAACGACAAGTTTGAAGTTTGTATAGTTATAAATTTTATAAATTGATTTCATTAATGCATAAGCATCCATCATTGCAGGAGGTTCTGGAGTTGTTATTACATAGCATCTACTAGATGCTCTAATAAATGAAATAACTTTACTATCAATTCCTGCAGCAGTATCTATAATTACAAAATCGTAATCCTTAGAAAAGTCTGTTAAATCGTTAATTATTTTCATCATCATAAAATCTTCTAAGTCTTCTAGAGTATCTATTCCAGAAAATCCCGGTAAAACATCAAATCCTTTTGAATTTACTACTATATCTTGAGGTTTTTTCCCTGAAAGTAATGCCTTTAAATTGTTTTGAGGTTTTAAATTCAGTATTACATGAACATCTGCCATTCCCATATCTGCATCTATAAGAAGAACTCTTCTACCAAATCTGTTTGCTAATATGTAAGACAGGTTAACAGCAAAATTTGTTTTACCAACACCTCCTTTTCCTGAAGCAATAGAGATAAACTTGCTGTGCTTCTCTTGATTTTTCTTATTTACAAGCTCAAGAAGTTTCTGGGCTTGTTGGTTTATATTCATCTTTTTTCACCAAGTATGTAAGACGCAATAAGCTCTGGAGTTAAAACCTCTAAATCTTCTGGTACTCTTTGACCTGTGCTTATATACGAAACAGGAAGACCTGTTATTACAGGTAGATTTAATATTAGTCCTGGTTTTGATGTTTCATCTATTTTGGTAAAGAATAAAGATTTTACAGGAAAGTATGAACGAAAACTATTTACTATATTTAATGCTTCTTCTGGATTATAATTACAACTTATTGTTAAAGTAGCTTCCATCCAGTCAAACCCACCTCTTAGGATTTCTTTTACTTCTCCAAGTTTCCACGCATCATAATGGCTTCTTCCAACTGTATCAATCAATACTATATCAATATCAGCAAGTTCTAAAAGAGTTTTTCGTAGCTTTTTTGCATCTCCTATAGTAAAAAATGGAATATTTAGTATATTTGCGTAGTATCTAGCTTGCTGAATAGCACCTACTTTAAATGTATCTGTCGATATAACTCCTACTTTTAAGTCTTTTTTCAGAATAAACTCAGATGCTATCTTAAAAAGGTTTGTGGTTTTCCCTACCCCTGTAGGTCCTACAAATGCTATAACTTTAAATGTATTTATATTTTCATCTATATTAAAATCTCCTATAAAAGATATAGTATTTTTTATACCTTTTGTGAGGGCTTCTTTAAATGTTGCTTCATTTAAATCCATTTTTCCAGTTTCTAAATCTAACCCACAGGCAGGTTCTATAACTTTTTTAGCAACATCAATATCAACACCTTTATCTAAAAGAATTTCTATTAAATCTAAGGCTTCCCCTGTAAAATCTTTTAACTGTTCATAATGAATATTCTTTTTTGCTTCTATATGAGGAGGAGGCTCAATTACTTTAGGAACTGCTGTTTTTAGTTTTTCTTCTACTATACTTTCTACTTTTTCTAAAATTTCTTCAAAATTAAATGTTTCTTTAGCAAGTTTTTGTTTATTTTCCTTCTCTACAAATAGTTTAAACTTTTTTTTCTTTTTAAAAGGTAGCCACCATACAGTTTCAAAAATCTCTTCATAATACAAAATTCTTATATTTTCCCCTAGTTCCTCTTTTGCCTTATTTATAAGCTCTTGCAGATCTTCTCCTTCATAAACTTTAATTTCCGTTTGCATCTACAGTTCCTAAAATATTAACTTTTACCTTAGGGTCTATTTCACTATATGATAAAACTACATAGTTTGGCAAATAACTTTCTATCATCTGCTTTACATATCTCCTTATAGCTGGAGATGTAAGTAAAACAGGCGGAGCCTGATTCATAATGAATTTTTCGGCAAATTGGGTTAATTGTGAAATTAAACTTTGAACAAAAGCCGGTTCTATAGGAGGAAGTCCTCCTTCTATTTGTTTTACTTTTTCAAGTATTTTGTTTTCCGTTTGTGGTGATAATGTTATTGCAAAAAGAGTCTTATTTTTTGCATACAAAGAAGTTATAAGCCTGTTTAAAGATTGTCTAACAAACTCTGTTAAAACATCTGGGTCATTGGTTTTTATAATATTATCAGATAGTGTTTCTATTATAGTCAGTAGGTCTTTAATAGGAATATTTTCCTTTAGTAAGTTTTGTAAAACTCTATGTAGTATATTAAGTGGAACCTGCTCTGGCACAATTTCTTTTACTATCGGATATTTTCTTGCTACTGCATCAACAAGCTCTTTAGTTTCAGACCTTCCAAGTATTTCATAAGCATGTCTTTTTAGTGTTTCAGATAGATGCGTAATAATAACTGTTGGAACATCAACAACTGTATATCCAAGCATCTTTGCTTTATCTTTATCTTCTTGTTTTACCCAGTAAGCATCAAGCTCAAATGCAGGGTCTTTTGTTTTAATACCTTCTATTACTCCTTTTGTGTTTCCTGTATCTATTGCAAGAAAGTATCCAGGCATTACTTCTCCTTTAGCAACCTCTATACCTCTGATTAATACTCTGTATTCACCCTGTCCCAGTTCTAGATTATCTTTTATATGTATTAATGGAATAATAAGCCCTAAATCTCTTGTTAGCTGTTTTCTTAATGCCCTTATTCTCTTTACAACTTCTCCATCTTGACTTTCGTCAACATAAGGAATAAGACCGTATCCTATTTCAAAAGTTATAGTTTCAGGTTGAGTTATAAGTTCCTCTGGTTGTTCCTCTTTCTCTTCAGTTTGACTTTCTTTTAGCAATTCTCTGGCTTTTTCTTCTTCCTCCTGTATCTGTCTTTTCTTCATAGAAGATTGAACCATATAACCTGCTACAGCAAGTATTGCTCCTAGTAAAAAGAATGGAACTGTTGGCATTCCCGGAACTATTCCCATAATAAAAAGGGCAATTGATGCCATAAACAAAGCTCTTGGAAAACTAATAAGTTCTCTTAATATTTCACTACCAAGATTTTCTTTTGCTACTGCTCTTGTTACCATTAAGCCTGCTGCTGTGGAGGTAATTAGAGAAGGTATCTGGGATACTAACCCATCACCAACAGTTAAAATAGTAAAAGTTTTCAATGCAGTTTGAAAATCCATATTATGCTGGAAAATACCAATTGCTATACCACCAATTATGTTTATAAGTGTAATAATAATTCCAGCTACTGCATCTCCTCTAATAAATTTGGCAGCACCGTCCATTGCTCCATAAAAATCTGCTTCTTTTTGTATCTGCTCCCTTCTTCTTTTTGCTTCTTCTTCATCTATTAAACCTGCATTTAAGTCTGCATCTATTGCCATCTGTTTTCCCGGCATTGCATCTAATGTAAATCTAGCAGCAACTTCCGAAATACGCTCTGTTCCTTTGGTTATAACTAAGAAATTAATAGTAACCAAAATAATGAAAACAATAATACCTACTATATAATTTCCTCCAACTACAAATTCTCCAAATGCTTTTATTACCTGTCCCGCAGCATCTATACCTTCATGTCCGTGAAGTAGTATTCTTCTAGTTGTTGCAACATTTAAAGAAAGCCTAAAAAGAGTAGCAAGTAAAAGCAAAGATGGAAATGTAGTAAGCTGTAAAGGATTATTTATATAAATTGTTGCCATTAAAATAGTTAATGAAAATGTAATACTTGTAGTTAGCAGAATATCTAATAATATTGGAGGCACAGGGAGAACCATTGCCCCTAAGATTGCAAGAATCAGGACAATGACTATTACATCTGTGTATTTTTGTAATTTTGTAAAAAATAAATATAAACTTTCAGGCATTATTTAATAATTTTATTCTTCTTTAGAATGTTGTTGATAAATAGAAATAGCATTTTTTATGTATTCTTGCAAACCGAATGAATTACTTTCTGCAATATTTTGAGCCAATTGCATATCAAACATATCCCAATACATTTTTGCAGAGAATGTATTACCAAACAGTCCTCCTTCAGGAAGACTTTTCCTAAATTCTTTAAGTATCATTTTTATAAACATAGCTTCAAACTCTTTAACTACTTCATCTAAGTCTTTCTTAGTGTTTAAACCTTGTACATCCCAGTAAGGAACAACGCTTTCTTTTGTGTATACTTTCATTTACATTACCTCAATTTTTGCATGTATTTTACCAGCGTTTTTAATTGCCTGTATTATTGCAATTAAATCTCTTGGAGACACTCCAATTTCGTTTAATGCTTCAACTAAATCTTTCAATGTTGGTTTTTCTATTCCAAAAATTCTACCATTTTCTTCAACAATTCTTGTTAAAGTCTGGGTTTCTTGCTGGGTGGTTCCCCCTGATAAAGGAGGAGGTTGAGAAATAATAGGTTTTTTAACCACTTCTACATAAATATTTCCATGGGATACATATATAGGAGTCTCAAGCACTATATCTCCACTCATTATAACTGTTCCAGTTCTTTCATCTATAACAATAACAGGTTCATTTTCAAGCTCAATTTCTAAATTTAAAACCTTAGATAAAAATTTAACTTTATCTTCATTACTTGGAATATCTACTTTTACTGTTGATGGATCTATAGCTTTTGCTATATTTTTATTAAAGTAATTATTTATCGCATTTTCTATTTTGTCAGCTATATTAAAGTCTGGCTTTTTTAAAGTTAAAGTTAAGGTATTTAGTTTATCAAAAGAAAATGGTAAATCTCTCTCTACTATACCACCATTTACTACTATTCCAGACGTAGGAAAATTTTTTTGTATTTTTCCACCTTTATTAGACTCTGTTATACCGCCTCCTGTTGAAACTGGACCTTGGGCAAAAGCATAAACTTTTCCATCAGGTCCCCTTAAAGGTGTTCTTATTAAAACACCATTTGCAATATCTTTTGCATCTCCTAAAGAACTTACATGCACATCAAATCTCATTCCATTTTTTGCAAAAGGTGGAAGTGAAGCAGTAACTATTACCGCTGCTGCGTTTTTCGTTCTAACTTGATTTGGGTCAATATAAACTCCCATTTTTCGTAGCATGTTGGCAATACTAAGAAGTGTATATCTACTTGTAGTTCCATCACCAGTTCCGTTTAACCCAACCACTATGCCATATCCAACAAGGAAGTTATTTCTAACACCTACTACATTTACTTCTGTTTTTATTTTTACCTTAGAAGCACTAAATGATAAATTCCATATTAATAAGCTGATTAGCAAAATCTTTAGGTATCTCATTTTTAAAATGGCCATATTTTAGTGAATAATCTGTAAAGCCATCCTGGTTTTTGATGGTCTGCAATAAAACCCTTACCATTATACTCAACATACATGTCAGAAATTCTCGTAGATTCAACAGAGTTATCCTGCTCTATGTAAGTGGGCTTTACTATACCAGAAATCCTAATAATTTGCGTATCATCATTGATTCTTATAATTTTCTTACCAACTACAAATAAATTTCCATTTGGGTAAACTTTAACTACTCTAGCTGTTATCTTTGCAATTAATCTTGCTGATCTTCGTGTATTACCTTGTGATTTAAATGCGTCTTTTGAGTTATTTTGGACACCTGCTATAGGTGTTTTTCCTATTACAGGTTTACCTAAAAATGTAGGTGTTGGAAAGTCATAGTTCATAAAACTATCTCTTGAAGCAGCACTTTGCATACTTCCTTGAGCTTGAGCATCTTCAACTATTTTTATAGTAATAGTATCTCCAACTTTATATGCCTTATCATCTGAAAATAAGTTATCATATCCAGAGTATAATGAACCAGGAGCAGGTTTTGGCTCTTCATCTATAATTTCTGGAGGTTTTGGGTCAAAAGGTCTCATATTTAGCTTTTTTTCTCCACAGGAAAAGCTAAGTATATAAGCTACTATTAATAATCCCCAGATAAAAATTCTACTTTGTTTATTCCAATTACTTTGCATTGTATAACCTTTCCTGAAGATATGTTTTTAACTCTAATAATTTGCTCTTTTTCTCCATTTTCTAAAGCTCTTCCAAGTAGCTCAATTTTAAAACTTCCCTTCTTATAAACAACTTTTACATTATTATTTTTTCGAACTAAATACTCTTTTTCTAAATCTCTAAAACCTATAGGTTCATCTTTTTTAATGCTTCGTTTTAATTTTTTCCCTAATACTAAATCTATTTTATCAATATATCCTCTTATTCTTTTAGGTTTTATATAAGATATTTTCACGTCTTTAGGTTTTATTATATGCCCTTTAGGAAGAGGATAGTTTGCTACAACTGCTTTTATTATCTGTGTGTATCTTACGCTTGCAGATATTTCTTTATTTAAATCTGGAAATATAACAGATAAATAAATATAAGAACTTGTCTTTCCTTTTTCTTTTACTATTATTTCTGGTTTTCCAATTACACTTATAGAAACATTTCTAATGCTAATATTTTCAATTTCAACATTTGGATAAGATTTTCTTATGTAATTTCTAATATGCTTTTCTAGAAAAACCCTATCTATAGTAGTTTTTTTTATAGCGACTATAGTTTTTTCTCCGTGAATTACAGCCTGTGATAAATCTATAAAATTTTCTTTTAGGCTTTTGAGTATATCTTCCTTTGTAATTACACCTTTATCATATATTTTTTTTACTATTATTGAAGATAGATATTTCTTTAAATTTTGATTTTTAGCTTTTATATCTGCAATATCCGAGAGATTAACTTCATATTTAGAAAGGTAAACTATTTCTTTTAAATAAATTTCTACTTGTGCACCTAAAGAAATTTTTGCCAAAAAAAGCAAAATTAGAAAAATTTTTATAAAAGCTTGCATAATATTCAATTCAGCATCATATTCACTTATCCTTTAAGAGTTGCAACTGTTCTAAGCATTTCATCAGCAGTAGTTATACCTTTCGAGTTAATTTCATAAGCCCTTTGAGCAACAATTAAATTCACCATTTCATCAACAATATTTACATTTGAAGCCTCTAAAAATCCTTGAGCTATTTTACCAAAACCATCTGTGTTTGGAACTCCTTCTATAGGTTCTCCTGATGCATCTGTTTGTTTATATAAATTCTGTCCTATAGCCTGTAATCCAGCTGGATTTATAAATCTATATAATCTTATATCAGTTAACTCTTCTGTTGTTTGAACTCCACCTTCATTCCTAACTGCGTAAACTTTCCCATTTTCACTTATGTTTATGCTTAAAAGTGTTTCTGGAGCATTTATCTGTATATTAGGAAGTAGTCTATACCCTTCTGGAGTAACAATATACCCGTCTTGGTCTATTTGGAAGTTTCCGGCCCTTGTATAGGCTTCTCCACCGCCAGGAAGTTCTATTCTAAAAAATCCTTCTCCTTGAATAGCAAGGTCTAAAGGTCTATCTGTTTTTATTAAGCTTCCTTGTGTAAAGGTTTTTGAAACATCAGAAAGTTTTACTCCTAAACCTATCTGTATTCCTGTAGGTACTCTTGTATCATTTGAACTCATAACTCCAGGATCTCTTAAATTTTGATAAATTAAATCTTGGAAGTTAGCTCTACTTTTTTTAAATCCAACTGTATTTACGTTTGCTATATTATGCGAAATAACATCAAGATTTGTTTGTTGAGCTTGCATTCCTGAAGATGAAGTCCATAATGCCCTAATCATATTTTATCCTCCTTTATGCTCTACCAATTTCATTTGTTTTTTGTTCTATGTTATCAAGTCCTTTAATTAGATTGCCATAGATATCCATTCTTCTTTGATGGGTTATAAGATTTGTCATTTCCTCAATAGGATTTACATTTGCATCTTCTAAAAATCCTTGTAGAATAGTATATTCTGCTTCTATCTGGTTTCCATCAGGTTTATAGTATGTATATCCTACAGGCTTTATCTTTTCATAATTTACAATACCTAACGTTCCAATTTCTTGATTGTCTTGGAATATTTGACCTTTTTGGTTTATATAAATATTAGTTCCTATCCTTTGTTCTGTATTTAGAGCAATTCTAGATCCTGAATTGTTTAAAACATAATTACCATTTTCATCAACTAAAAAACCATTTTTATCAAAGAAAAAATGGCCATTTCTTGTAAGCATTACTCCATTAGGAGTCTCTACCTGAAAGTATCCTTTACCTTGTATTGCCACATCTAAAGGATTATCTGTTTTTCTTAATCCTCCCTGTGTTGTTATAACTACAGTGTCTTTAAATCTAGGAAATACTAGCAAATCACCTTTTTGTCCTTTATTTTGAGGTATTTTTTGACTAAGTTCTCTAACAATTAACTTTTTAAATCCTGATGTATTAACATTCGCTAGATTATTAGTTGTATTATCTATTTGCTCTAAAGCTCTCTCTCCACCTGATGCTAAAACATAGATAGGTTGAAAATTTATTGCCATTTTACTCCACTTCTTCCATTAGTAATTTCATTCTTTCTTGCACTGTAATTATACTTGTAATTTTTACTCCAAAATTATTTTCGACAGTATAAAGCTCACCTTTAGCGATAAGTTTTCCATTTACCTTTATATCCACAGGCTCATTTATATATCTTTCAAGTTCTATAATTGTATTTGGAGTCATTTTCAGAATATCTTCTAAAGGGATAGATTTATTTCCAACCTCTACTGTTATTTCTAAAGGAATATCTAAAATAAGGTCTAATTTATCATTCCCTACAGAAAAAGAACTACTTGAATCAGTTGGAGAAGATTGACTCTGTTGCTGAGCTAAAGCCTCCTCCCATTGTTTAGCTAAATCTTCTTGATTTATTGCCTCTGTTTCATCTCCAGATTCAGTAGATGCCTCCTGCTGAGCCAAAGCTTCTTCCCACTGTTTAGCAAGTTCTTCTTGGTCTACGGTTTCTTCAGCATTTTCTTCTGAAGTTCCTTGATTTTCTTGCTTAGTTAGTTGTTCTTCCCATTGCTTAGCAAGTTCTTCTTGATTTACTGTTTCTTCTTGATTTCCCTCTTGAGAAGCTTCGTTTTTCTCTGGAGAGTTGTTTATTTCTTCATCAGCCATACTATTCTTCCTCGTTAATAATCAAGTCTTTAACTTTTACTGCAAACTTATTTCCTTTTTGTCCTAATTTACCTAAAAACTTAGGTTTATTTTCTACAAAAATCCTTAATAAATCTGTATTTAAAACATCAAATTCTAGTCTAGTTCCTTCTTCCCACTCTAAAATATCTTTAATTTTATACTCTTTTCGTATTAATTCCACCCACAGTTTAACATTTAGATGTAATATTTTTGCCTCTAAGTTTTTCTCCCATACAGGGTCTTTTTCCATATTTGCAATTTCCGTATATATTATGTCTTTTATAGGTAAAAACATACTTTGAGGAAAGCAAAAGAAAAACGGAGCTGTATATCCATCTATATCCATAGATAGTTCTACAATTACAACTTTCTCATTTTGGGATACAATTCTTGCAAGGGTTGGATTTAGCTCTATAGATTTTAGTTCTATGTTTATTGGATAAATATTAGTCCATATACTTTCAAAAACTTTTAAAGATTTTTCTACAATATCTCTTATAACTCTAGCTTCAAGTTTTGTAAATTCTCTACCTTCCACCTTAAATGGCTTTGGAGGTCCTCCAAATAAAACACTTATTATGGTAAAAACAAGTCTAGAGTCTAGAACCATTAAAGCATTTTCTTTTAAGGGTTTCATCGTAAAGATTGAATAACTGGCAGGAAGAGGTATTTTTAACATAAATGATTGAAATCTTGTTATATACATATCATCCTTAGATACCATATTGAGATTAGGAATAAGTTTCCTGATTTCATCTCTAAATATTTTTATCCATCTTTCAAAGATTAACTCTAACCCAGGAAGTCCACCTTTTTTTATGTGTTCTACTTGGGAAAAATCAAATGGTTTCTCTTTTTCTTCTTCTAACGTTTCTGTTGATGTATCTTCATTGTCAACTCCCAATAGAGCATCTATTTCTTCCTGGGAGAGGAATTCATCAGACACCGTAGCCCTCCGATATTATAAAGATACTATTAAAGCATCTCTTCTCCTGAACCGTATTCTATAACTCCTTTTTCGATTAAATCTTTTATTACTGTAATTATTTTCTTTCTAGCATTTTCCACATCAGATTTTTTGACAGGTCCTAAAACTTCCATATCTTCTAAGAACATTTGGGCAGCTCTTTTTGACATATTGTTAAGGAATTTATCAAGAATTTCTTGTGGAGCCCCCTTAAGAGCAAGAAGTAAATCATTTTTATCAACAGTTTTAAGTATTTCCATAATATCTCTATCTGTAAGTTTTGCAATATCTTCAAATTTAAACATACGCTCTTCAATTTCTTCTGCAAGAGTTGTATCATCTTTCTTAAGGTCTTCAAGAATTTCTGTTTGTAGTTCTTTAGGTAATGCATTCACTATTTCAGCAGCAATATCAATACCTTGGAGTGTTTCTTCTTCTCCAGCTCCAATAGTAAGTAGCTCTTCTTCTAAAGAGTCAGCAATAAGTTTAAGCATTTGAGTAGATACTTTCTCTATACTAGCAATTCTTCTAACAACTTCTTCTCTAACATTAGTAACACCTTGTCTCTTAGGTAAGAATTGTATTACTTCTGCAGCTTTAGCAGGATTTATTTGAGATAAAACAAGAGCTATAACCTGAGGGTGTTCATTTTGTAGTAAATTAGCTATAACCTTTGCATCAAGTTTTTCTAACTCTTTAAATATAGCTCTTCCTTCTTCTGCAGTAAGAGTTTCTTCAAATAACTTTTGTAATTTATCAGGAGGAAGTATCTGTTCAAGAATTTTTCTAACATTTTCAGGAGCAACTCTAAGAGGAGAAATATTTTTAAGCCTTTCTATAGCTTCCTGTAAAACCTTAAGTGTAGTTTCCTTATCAGGAGGCTCTAGAGAAACTATATATTTAACTAATTTTTCAATTTCTGTCTCTTTAAGATAGGAGAAAATTTTAGCTGTTTTATCTTCAGGTAAGATTGAAAGAAGTATAGCTGCTTTTTCTCCTCCTTTTAGTTTTCCTTCTTCATTAGATTTATTATCTTCCTTTTCTGGAGGCATTTATCTAATCCTACAACATTATTAATTATTTCTTCTTTGTAATAGCAGTCCATACCTTTTCAATTCTATCTTTTAAAGTTTCAGCCGTAAAAGGTTTTACTACATAATTGTTTACACCTGCTTTTATTGCCATAAGAACGTTTTCTTTCTTAGCTTCTGCAGTAACCATTAAAACAGGCAGATGTTTTAGTTTTTCATCTTTTCTTATTTCTTGAACCAATTCTAAACCTGTCATATTTGGCATGTTCCAATCAGTTATAACAAAATCATATTTCCCTGATCTTAACTTATTTAAAGCTTCCCTTCCATCTTCAGCTTCATCAATATGCTTATACCCTAGTTGTTCAAGTAAACTTCTGATTATTCTTCTCATTGTAGCCATGTCATCTACTATTAAAAATTTTGTATCTGGCGGTGGTAATGCCATTTAAACCTCCTTATTGTTTATTTTTCTTAACGGCATATTTGTGAACAAGCTTTAATAAGTCTGGAGCATCAAATTTAACAAGATGTGCATCTGCATGAACCATCTTAGCCTTATCAACAGTTGCTTTATCACTTAAAGAAGTATTAATTATAACAGGAATTTTAGAAAATTCTGGATGTTCTTTAACTTTTTTGGTAAAAGTTAAACCATCCATTCCAGGCATTTCAATATCAGAAACAATTAACTGAATTTCGTCAGTTATGTCAACCCCTTCTTCTTTAGCTTCTTCCAAAATTCTTTCTAATAATTTTAATCCTTCTATCCCATTTTGAGCCTCAATAACTTCATGTCCATCTTTTTCAAGAATTCCTCTAATAATTCTTCTTGCTACAGGGGAATCATCTAGAATAAGAATTTTGAATTTACCCTCTCTTTTTACTTCATCTTCAGGAACTTCATCTGTTATACCAAATACTTTAATCATTCCAAGTTCATCTAGTATTCCTTCAAAGTCAAGGAGTAATAACAGTTGTCCCCCCTCTATCTCAATAATACCTATAACTTTTCCACCAAGTCTTTCATCTATACTTGGTGGTGGTCTTTTTATATCAGACCATCTAATTCTTCTTATTCTTTTAGCATCATGGACTATAACTCCTACAATTTCTCTTAAAAATTCCATCACTATTACATATTTTCCTGCATCTTCTGAAGGCTCTTCTATTTTCATCCACTTTGCAAGGTTTACTATAGGAACTACCTCACCTCTTATTTTTGCCATACCTTCAACTTCAGGTGGCATACCAGGAGCCTTCACAATATTATCAGGACGAAGAATTACTTCTTTTACTTTAGCAACATTTACACCTAAAACCCACTCATAAATGCTACTATCTTCCATTTTCTCATACATTCTAAAATCTATAACTTCAAGTTCATTAGCACCTGTTTCAAGTATTTTTGGCAGAAAGTCCTTTTTCTTTGCCATTATTTATCCTCTTTTCTAAAAATTTTTTTTATGTCCAATAATATTAAAAGCTCATTAGATAGCATTACTACACCTTTTATATACTCAGGATCTATTCCTATTGCATTCATTGGTGGTGGTTGTATATCCTCAGGTGATATCTTTACAGCTCCCTCTATATTATCAACAGTGATTCCAATTTGACCAAGTTCAGTTTCTACAACAATAACAATAGGATGATCATAATCTTGTTCTTTATCTTCTAGTTTAAACATTTTCTTTAAAGAAACAACAGGTATAATATTACCCCTTAGATTCATAACTCCAAGTATATAATTCTTAGTTTTAGGAACAGGAGTAATTTCAACATCTTTAGTTATTTTCGTTATATCATTAATATCTATTCCTACAAGTTCTTCATTTAATCTAAATGTTATAACTCTTTCCTCATGGATTATTTCTTCTTCAACTGTCTTTATACCTAGAACCTGCATTTCAGTGTTATTACTTTCCATTTTATATTACCCCTACAAGTTGTGTTTTCTTATCACTAATTAAAGAATTAGGGTCTACTATTAAAACTACTTTTCCATCTCCAGTTATTGTTGCTCCTGCGATTCCTTTAACATCTTCAAGGAGTTCCCCAAGGGGTTTTATAACTATTTCTTCTTCTCCAAATAGTTCTTCAACAGCAATTGCAATATTTTTTTCTCCAACTTTAACTATAACTACAAATTCCTTATCCTTTTTATCTTCTATTTCAAACAGTTCATTTAGAGTAAATAACAAGTAGACTTCGTCCCTAAGCATTAATGACTTAAAATGCCCAACTTTCTTAACATTTTCTGGTTTATACCTAACAATCTCAACAACAGAAAATAAAGGTATAGCAAATATTCTTTCATTTACGGCAACCATTAATGTTCTAATAATAGCTACAGTTAAAGGAAGTTTCATAGTAATTTTTGTTCCCTTCCCTAACTGGCTTTCTATTTCTATATTTCCCCTTAAAGAATGAATTGTAGATGCAACAACATCCATCCCAACTCCGCGACCAGAAACATCACTAACCTGCTCTGCAGTAGAAAATCCAGGAAGAAATATTAGTTCATATGCTTCCTTATCAGACATATTTGATGCTTGTTCAGGGGTAATTAAACCTTTTTCTATAGCTTTTTCTTTAACTTTCTCTGGATCTATTCCTTTACCGTCGTCCTCTATGTAGATAATAATCCTATCCCCTTCTTGATATGCTCCTAATTTTACTGTTCCAACTTCTGGTTTACCAGCTTTAATTCTTTCTTCTGGAGGTTCTATTCCATGGTCTATTGCATTTCTTACAAGGTGAATTAATGGATCTTCTAATCTATCCAAAATACTTCTATCAATTTCTGTATCTTCTCCCTCAAGAACCAGTTGAACCTTTTTATTAAGTTTCTTAGCAAGGTCTCTAACAATTCTAGGGAATTTACTAAAGATTTTCTTAACAGGTTGCATACGAAGTTTCATCACAGCATCTTGTAAATCACTAACAGTTCTACTCATTCCATTTATAGCTTCTATAAGCTCTTCTAAATCAGACTCATCTTTTCCTTGCTCAACAGAAAGACTAGAAGCAAGTTTCACTATTCTATTTCTGTCTAAAACTAACTCTCCAACAAGATTCATTAAAACCTCAACCCTTTCAACATCAACCCTAATAACATCTTCTTTTTTTTCTGTTTTCTTTTTCTTCTCTGTTTGTTTTGGTTCATCTTTCTTTACAGGTGTCTTAGGAGTTTCTGGAGATTTTTCCTGTTCTTTAGTTTGCTGTTGTTCTTCCTGCTTTTCTTCTCTTTGCTCTTCCACATTACCTTTTGGTTTAATTAAATCTTTTATATCTTTTCCTTCTTCTATTAAATTTTCCAGTTTATTTATAACTTCTAAAGGTGGTCTTTCATCGGGAGCAAGCAAAATTATATCTTCTAAAAGTTCTGCTAAATCTTTTGCCCCAAATCTAAGTATAAGTTGTTTTATATCTTCATCTACTCCCTCTACAAAATCAAACTCCTCATTTTCTTTAGAAGAATCAATGTTTTCAGGTTTTTCAGTTTGAGTTTCCCTTTTTTCCTCGGAAACCGATGAAATTTCTTCTATAGGCTTCCCTTCTAATATAGCTTCAAGTTTTTGTATTAATTCTTGAACTTCTTCCTCATCTGGTATTTCGCTGTCTTCCTTTAATCTTTCAATACCTTCTTTTAGTTTATCTATTCCTTCTAAAATTATATCCATCATCTCAGAAGTAAGTTTAAGATCATCATTCCTAAGTTTGTTAAATATATCTTCTATCTTATGGGCTATTTCTACTATAGTAGTTAAATTTAAAAATCCAGCTCCACCCTTTAAGGTATGCATTCCTCTAAATATTTTATTTAGTAGCTCCTTATCATCTGGATTTTCTTCAAGCTCCACTAAATCTTGGTCTAATTGCTCAATAATTTCATCTGCTTCAACTAAAAATTCATCTAAAATTTCCTTTAAATCTTCAGGAATTTCTATTTTCATTTTTCTTCCTCACCATATAGTTTTTATAACCCAAATTCTTTCAAAATATTATCAACATCATTCTGCGACAATTCCTTTTTCCATTCTAGCTCTTCAAGTTTTTTCTTCAGCTCTTCCTGTTTATCTTTAAATTCTTCTTCGTTTATACCAAGCATCAAAAGAATTTTTAATATAGTTTTTTCTACATCAGAAAGAAACATCAAAGTTTTTTGTAATCTTTGAGCTAATATATCTTGAAATTCCAAAGACGTTAGACTATCAGTTAAAACACTTACCACTTTTTCAAGGTTTGATTCTATTTTTTCTAAGTTTAAATTATCGTTATTTTCTTTTATATTTTTTATTTCATTTAAGGAACTATTTATTAATTCAAGCGAAGTGTTTATATTCTCAATAAGAAGTTCTACAGCACTTTTGCTCTCCTCTATAGCTAAGTTCAGATGCTTTTTTACTGTATTAAATCCTTCTTTTTGGATACTAAGCTCTTTAGCTTCTTCTTTGTAGTTTTCTATTAAAGAAAGGAGTTGCTTGAGTTCCTCTATCAAAGATTTTTCCATTTCACCCTCCATTTGAAAATATTTCATATATATTTTCAAATGGAGGGTGAAATGGAAAAATCTTTGATAGAGGAACTCAAGCAACTCCTTTCTTTAATAGAAAACTACAAAGAAGAAGCTAAAGAGCTTAGTATCCAAAAAGAAGGATTTAATAC
>QNYP01000036.1 GCA_003978675.1 Hydrogenothermus sp. | reverse complement strand
TGCTTTAGGAATTTTATTTGTAATTATTGGTTTATACTCATTTTTAGTCGGTCTTGAAATGAGTATAAACCAATAATTGCAGTAATTTTAGTTTTTCAAGCTTTTATAATTAGAAGTGTTCCTGATAATACAGTTTCAATTGCTATTGGTCTTGGTATCGTTGCATTTGGACTGGCTATATTTATTCAAGGACTTGAAGTAGGAATATTTCCTCTTGGAGAAAATTTAGCTAATGATTTTGCACGGAAAGGCTCTTTATTTTGGCTTTTACTTTTTGCATTTTTAATTGGATTTTCTACAACCATAGCAGAACCTGCATTGATAGCAATAGCAGAAAAAGCACAAGTCATTAGTGGTGGAAAGATTGATGCATTTTGGCTTAGGTTTACAGTTGCTTTATCTGTTGGTTTTGCAATATTACTTGGTGTATTGAGAATAATTTTGGGACATCCTATTCATTATTACATAATTGTTGGTTATATAATCGTTGTTCTAATAACTTTCTTTACCCCTCCAGAGATTGTTGGACTTGCTTATGATTCGGGAGGAGTTACTACATCAACAGTTACAGTTCCTTTAGTTACGGCTCTTGGAATAGGTCTTGCTTCATCAATAAGAGGTAGAAATCCTGTTATAGATGGATTTGGCTTGATTGCTTTTGCTTCTTTAACACCAATGATATTTGTCCAAATTTATGGAATTATGGTTTATACACTTTTAGCAGATACTTCGACTACTCAAACAGCTATAGAAATTGCTAATCAAACTAAAGAAGTTATAGAAAAGGAAGTAGAAACTTATTCCAACTGGTTTATGGAGATTATTTACGGTCTTCTTGGAGTAATTAAAGATATTTTACCTATACTATTTGTTGTATTTTTCTTTCAACTTGTAATTATAAAAAAGCCTGTTCCTCATTTACACAAAATTGCTTTAGGAATTTTATTTGTAATTATTGGTTTATACTCATTTTTAGTCGGTCTTGAAATGGGATTGTTCCCTCTAGGAGAAAGTATGGCTCTTCAGCTTACCCAAATGGGCAATATGTGGCTTATTTATATATTTGGGTTTTTAATAGGATTTGCCACAACTATGGCAGAGCCAGCTTTAATTGCAGTTGCTTTAAAAGCAAAAGAGATAAGTGCAGGAAAGATAAATGATTTTATATTAAGAGTTTTTGTTGCACTTGGAGTTGGGATAGGAATAGCTCTTGGTTGTTATAGAATAGTCATTGGTGATAGTATCCATTACTACATAATCGTTGGATATATCATAGTTATAATTATGACTTACTTTGCCCCAAGGTATATTATTCCAATCGCTTATGATTCAGGAGGAGTTACAACATCTACTGTTACAGTTCCACTTGTTGCAGCGCTTGGGCTTGGGCTTGCATCTAACATAGAAGGTAGGAATCCTTTAATTGATGGTTTTGGTTTAATTGCTTTCGCATCACTCTTTCCAATGATTACAGTTATGGGTTATGGAATGCTTTCAGAGTTTATAAAAAAGGAGGAAAGCTAAAATGAAATTTTCAGTATTAATTGCTATCGTTGCAGAGGAACTTGAAGATAAGGCAATTGAAGTTGCAAAAAGAGCAGGAGCTTCAGGGGTGACAATCTTAACTGCCAGAGGTATAGGAGCTAGAGAAAAAAAGACGTTCTTTGGACTTACTTATGAAGGTAGAGAAAGTGTTTTAATTTATATTCTTGAGAGGAAACTTGCTCTGGAAGTTTTGAAAGCTTTGAACAAAGAACTAAAACTTGAAGAAAAAGACCATGGAATTGCCTTTATATTACCAATAGAACACCTTGCAGGTATAGACAAATATCAAATTGCCAAATTTACAGAGAAAATTAAGGAGGAAATATAATGGGGAAGCAAATTTTAGTTAAAGATGTAATGCAAACGAATGTAGAAACTATTTCTCCTTTGGCTTCTTTAAAAGAAGCCCTTGCTAAAATGAAAGAAAAAAAAGTTCAATCTTTGATAGTTGATAAACAACATCAGCATGATACATACGGAATAATAACTTACACAAGTATTTTAAAAGCTGTTTTTGCAGAAGATGGAGATATAGACCTTTTAAATGTTTATGATATAGCAGTAAAACCAGCAGTTAGTATTTCTAAAGATGTTGAGATAAAATATGCAGCGAAAATGATGGTAAACTTTAATATAAAAAGATTGCTGGTAGTAGATAACAACCAGCTTGAAGGAATTATTTCTATGACAGATATAATAGCAACTTTATTTGAGGAGTTATAATTAATTTATGCCGCTGTATATACAAATAGCCTTTAGATATTTACTTTCTATAAGAAGTAAAGCTTTATCCTTTATGGCTTTAATTTCTCTTTTGGGAGTAATAGTTGGCGTTTCTGCACTGCTTATAACCCTTGCAGTTATGTCAGGTTTCCAGTATGGCTTAAAAGAAAAAATCTTACAAACCACACCTCAGGTTATAATCCTCAAAATAACAAATAAATTCTTTGATTATGAAGCAGATAGTTTAATGCAAAAGCTTGGTAATATTCCCTATGTAGAAGACTTTGAGTATTTCGTTTATTCTCAAGCTTTAGCATCTGTTGGTTCATCTGTGGAAAGCATATTTATAAGGGGAGTAAATCCTGAAAAAGATAAAAAGATAATGAAACTGGATAGATTTATTATAGATGGTTCGTTTGATAGTATCAAAAACGATAAAACAGTAATAATAGGAAAAGATTTAGCTATAGCTTTAGGAGTTTCTGTTGGGGATAAAATAAAACTAATTTCTCCTTTTGGAAGGAAAACTGCATTAGGATATATTCCTAAAATATTAAAGGTAAAAATTGGAGCAATTGCATATTTTGGTATGTATGATTTTGATAGTTCTTTTGTTGGAATGAATATAAAAACAGCTCAAATGCTACTTGACATGAAAAATCAGATAACAGGAATACAACTACTATTAACAGACCCGTATAAAGCTGAAGAAGTTTCAAGGTATTTGGAAGAAAAACTTGATTTTCCTTATATGATGAGAACTTGGATAGATATAAATAAAAGTTTATTTCAAGCTCTAGAATTTGAAAAACTGGCTATGTTTTTAGTAATTGCTTTAATTGTTTTAGTTGCTTCATTTAATATTTCAAGTCTTTTAATAGCAAAATCAAGGGAAAAAAGAAAGGATATAGCAATTTTAAAGACAATAGGAGCTGATAATAGATTTATCTTAAAAGTATTTTTATGGCAAGGATTAATTCTTGGAATAGTTGGGACTATTTTAGGTGTTTTAATAGGATTATCTATTATATATGTTGCAGATACATATCAGCTTGTAAAACTGAACCCAGAAGTTTATATGATGGAATATTTACCTCTTAAAACCTCTATTTTAGATGTTATTGTAGTTTCTATTAGTTCAGTTCTTATATGTTTTGTTTCCTCAATACTTCCAGCTTATTTTGCATCAAGAGAAATACCAGCACAGGTTTTAAGATATGAGTAATATAGTGTTAAAAGCTGAAAACATAAAAAAAATCTTTTCTAATAAAAGAGAAAAAGTAGAAGCACTAAAAGGAATCAGCTTTTCTTTAAACAAAGGTCAAATGGTTGCAATTATGGGACCTTCAGGTTCAGGGAAAAGCACATTTTTACATATTCTTGGAACAATAGATACTCCAACAGAAGGAAAGGTTTATATAAATAATGAAGATGTTTTTTCTTTAAATGAAAAAAAACTTGCAAAATTAAGGAATAAAGAAATAGGATTTGTTTTTCAGTTTCACCATCTACTTCCAGAATTTACCGCATTAGAAAATGTAGCATTGGCTTATCTTATTTATAACAAAAATAAAAGGGAAGCCTTTGAAAAAGCAGAGGAAATACTAGTAAATCTAGGACTAAAAGACAGACTAAATCATAAACCATCTGAGCTTTCAGGGGGACAACAACAAAGGGTCGCAATTGCGAGAGCTATTATTAATAAACCATCTATAATAATAGCAGATGAACCAACAGGGAATCTTGATACAGAAAATAGTAAAAAAGTTATGGAGATTTTTAAACATTTAAACGAAAAGTATAATGTGAGTATAGTCATTGCTACACATGATATTAATATAGCAAAATATTGTCAGAGTATTTATTATATGGAAGATGGTTTAATTTTTAGCAAAAATCCTTGAAATTTTTAAGAAGAGTATAATATTCATAAGAGCTTTTGTATAAAATTAAAGAAGAGGTATTTAGTTATGTTTGAAAAATTTACTGAAAGGGCTAGGAAGGTAATATTAAATGCAAGGGAGATAGCTTTAGAATATAAAAATAATTACTTGGGTAGCGAGCATTTACTTCTGTCTCTATTAGAAGAGGAAGATATACCAGTTCTGGTTTTATCTAGATTTGGATTAACTATTGATAAGGTAAAAAGAACTCTAACTGCCCAAATGGTAAAAGGTTCGCATGTAGGGGAAGTTTTATTTGCACCTGATGCAAAAAGGGTTTTAGAGTTTGCTGTAGAAGAAGCTAGAATTTTACATCACCAATTTGTAGGACCAGAACATCTTTTAATAGGAGTAGTTAGAGAAAAAACAGGACTTGGTGGAAGGGTTTTAAGGGGATTTGGAATAGATGAATATTCTATCAGAAGAGAAATATTACAAATACTTGGAGAGATACCTCCTCAAGAGCAGGTTAAGCAGGTTCCAACTCCTAATATAGATAGATTTTCAAGAGATTTAACAGCATTAGCAAGGGAAGGAAAGTTAGACCCTGTTGTTGGAAGAGATAAAGAGATAGATAGGGTTATACAAATACTATCTAGAAGAAGAAAAAACAACCCAGTTTTAATAGGAGAACCGGGAGTTGGTAAAACATCTATAGTTGAAGGATTAGCTCAAAGAATAGCAGATAAAACAGTTCCAGAACCATTACAGGGTAAAAGAATAGTTGCTTTAGATTTAGCAGCATTAGTTGCAGGAACAAAATATAGAGGTCAATTTGAAGAAAGACTTAAAAATATACTAAAGGAACTAGAAAAAGCTCCTTATATAATCCTATTTATAGATGAGCTTCATACACTTGTTGGAGCAGGAGCTGCAGAAGGTTCAATAGATGCTTCAAATATGTTAAAACCTGCTTTGGCAAGGGGAGAAATACAGGTAATAGGAGCTACAACAATCGATGAATACAGAAAATACATAGAAAAGGATGGAGCTTTAGAAAGAAGATTTCAACCTGTATTAGTAGAACCTCCTTCTCCGGAAGATGCAGTAAAAATACTAATGGGCTTAAAACACAAATTTGAGGAATTCCATGAGGTTGAATATACAAAAGATGCAATAGAAAAAGCTGTAGAGTACTCAGTTAAGTATATAACTGATAGACAACTTCCAGATAAAGCAATAGACCTCATAGATGAAGCAGGAGCATGGGTAAGATTAAGAGAGCTAGAACTTCCTCCAAAACTTAAGAAATTAGAAGAGAAAATAAAGAAAATAGAAGAAGAAAAAGCACAGGCAGCAAAAGAGCAAGATTATGAAAAAGCAGCGAAACTCAGAGATGAAGAACTTAAACTTAGGGCTAAGTTTGAAACATTAAAGGCGGAATGGAAAGATAAGAAAAAAGTTAAAAAACCAAAAGTTAAAGCAGAAGATATTGCTCAAGTTGTTGCAAAATGGACAGGAATACCTGTTGCAAGACTAACAGAGACAGAAGCAGAAAAACTTTTACATATAGAAGAAGAACTACATAAGAGAGTTGTTGACCAAGATGAGGCAATAAAGGCAATATCTAAGGCTATAAGAAGAAATAGTGTGGGATTAAAAGGACACCATAGACCTATTGGAGTATTTATGTTTTTAGGACCTACAGGAGTAGGTAAAACAGAAACAGCAAAAGCATTGGCAGAGTATCTGTTTGGAACAGAAGAAGCCTTAGTTAGATTTGATATGTCTGAATACATGGAAAAACATACAGTTTCTAGATTAATCGGTGCACCTCCGGGGTATGTAGGTTATGAAGAAGGAGGGCAACTAACAGAAGCAGTTAGAAGAAGACCTTACTCTGTTTTATTATTTGATGAAATAGAAAAAGCACACCCAGATGTGTTTAACATATTCTTGCAAATTTTTGATGATGGAAGATTAACAGACTCTTTTGGAAGAGTAGTTGATTTTAGCAATACCATTATCATCATGACTTCTAACCTTGGGGCAAGATTAATACTTGAAAGCAACAAAATGGGATTTGAGCAAAAATCTACACTTTTAGATTATGAAGAAATGAAAAAGAATGTTTTACAGCAAGTGAAAAAACATTTCTCACCGGAATTTTTAAACAGGTTAGATGACATAATTGTATTTAAACCATTGGATAAAGAAGTTGTTAAAGGTATAATTGATATTCAATTAAAAGAGATAAACAAAAGGTTAAGTGAATGGGAAATTACTGTGAAACTTTCAAAGAAATTTGTGGATTATCTTATAGACAAAGAATTCAAACCAGAGTATGGAGCAAGAAGTATAAAAAGAGCTTTACAATCTCTAGTAGAAGACTTGCTAGCAGAAGAAATATTGAAAGGGAAATTACCTCCAGGGTCTATTGCAGAAATAACAGTTTCGAAAGATGGAAATCCTACAATAAAAGTGAAAAAGTCAAAGAAACAGGTAAAACAAAGAAAATCCAAAAAAGAGGCAGTTCAAACAGCTTAAATGTATTAGGAGGATTTTTCCTCCTTCTATTTGTTTTTTTATTCTTTTTCCCTTCCTATGCTGAAGAAAAAACATCAAATTCTATTCTTCCTGAAAGCTATCCAAAAACTGTAGAAAAAGTTTATAAGCTAGAAAAAATAGAAATAAGAGGTCTTAAATATATAAAACCTGAGATAATAAAACCTCTAATTCCTTTTAAAAAAGGAGCAATAGTTGTTAGAGATGATATTGTTTCTACTTTAAAGGATTTATATAAACTTGGTTATTTTAGAGAAATAGAAACTTATACAAGGTATACAGAAAATGGAATAGATTTAATATTTGTTTTTAAAGAGCTACCTGTTGTTCAAAAGATTAAATTTGAAGGGAATGATGACATACCTACTGATGATTTAATGCAAGAGTTAGGTATAGAAGAAAAAAGAGAAGAAGTAGGAAATGCTTTATTCTTTTCAACCTTAGGTCCTGAATTAACTGAGAAATTACACTCTCTTAAAAGGGGGCTTGGAAGGGTTTTCTCAATAGAAGAAATAGAAAAAATGAGAAAAAAAATCCTTAAGTATTATGAAAAGAAAGGATATTATAAAGCAAAAGTCAATTATTACTTTAAAGGTAATATACTTGTTTTCCAAATAGATGAAGGAAAAAAGGCGTATATAAAAGATATTATCATAATTGGGAATAAACAAATTGATGAAGATGAAATTAAAGATGTAATGGAAACTAAAGAAAGGAATATATGGAAATTAAGAATACATCCTAGGTTAGAAAAAGAAGTTCTATACGAAGATATTGAAAGAATAAGGGAACTTTATGTAAATAAAGGATTTTTTGAAGTTGAAGTAAGCGAGCCTGAAATACAGCTTAAAAATGGAGAAGAATATTACATTTTTATAAAAATTAAAGAAGGTCCAAGATATAAACTTTCTGCTGTTGAGTTTAAGAATAACTCTTTATACACAAGGGATGAAATCTTAGAGCGATTTAAAAGGGATTTAAAAATAGGAGATTACTACAATGGAGAAATTATAAGGAAAATAAAAGAAGAAATTACAAATAAATACACAGAACTTGGATATTTATTTACTAGAGTAGAGGATGAGAAAATTCTTGATAAGCAAAATAAACTTGTAAAGGTAGTTTATAACATAAATAAAGGAAATATATATTATGTGAATTTTGTTAATATTTCTGGAAATTATGAGTCCAGAGATTATGTAATAAGAAGAGAACTTAGATTTGCACCAGGGGATTTATTCAAAAGAAAAGATTTATTTAGGTCTCAGGCAAGACTGTATAGATTAGGGTTCTACAACGGTATAGGATTTAATCCTAAATTTAGAGATGATAATAAACTTGATGTCGATGTTAATGTCCAAGAAAGATTTACAGGACAAATATCTATCGGAGCAGGATATAGCCAGCTTACAGGTTTATCTTTCTTTGCTTCTATAAAAAAAGGTAATTTTATGGGAACAGGAGATACTGCTAGCTTATCTCTAACTATTGGTTCTCAATATAGAAATAATGAAATCTCATACCTTCATAAATGGGCATTTTACAAACCCCTTGATTTAGGATTTAGTCTGTATGATAAATATGTTGATTATGGAACTTTTATTTCACAGAAGCTAGGATTTTCTCCTTCTATATCTATGGAATTTAAAGAGTATTATAGGACAGGTGTAGGTTTAACACTAGAAAAAGGAAACATAAAAAATGTTCAACCAGAAGCACCTCTTTACATACAAAGACAAGCAGGACCTTATGACTTATATAGTATTTATTGGTATATAAACAGAAATGATGTAGATAATCCAATATTACCAACTCAAGGTTCAGATTTATCATTAAATGTAAAACTTGGAACAGGAACAAGAGATTTTTATAAAGTTGTTTCTAGTGCTAGCTTCATAATACCAGACCATCTTTTATGGACAGATTTTATTTTTTCATTTAAGGTTAGATATGGCTTTGTTAGGCCTATAAATAAAGAAATTCCTCTTGATGAATACTTTTTTGTAGGTGGTGATTTTACTATAAGAGGATTTAATTATGGTATGGCAGGTCCTTATGATGATGCTTTAAATCCTCTGGGAGCTGAAAACGAACTTATTTTAAACTATCAATTAAATCATCCTCTTGTTGAAAAGTTTTTGTGGGGTTATGTTTTTGTAGATCAAGGAAGAGGTTTTAATTCTTTTGAAGAACTTAAGTCAGAAATATATACCTCTTATGGATTAGGTTTAAAAATAGTAACACCAATGGCACCTATTGATATATATTATGGAGTAGTTGCAAATCCTCCTCCTAGAGTAGGAAAATCTAGATTTGGATTTGTTCTAGGAACATTTTTCTAAGGAGAAAGTTTAATGAGGCTTTCGATAATATTTGTATTAATCTTATTTAGCGTATCCTTTGCAAAGGTAAAAATAATAACAACTGTAAAACCTTTAGCGGATATAGTAAAGGAAGTATGCAATCAAAATTGTGAAGTTAATTATATAATTCCTACAAATGTTTCTTTACATAATTACGAATATAAGTATTCAGACTTAAAAAAGATATATTCAGCAGATTTTTTTGTTTTTATTGGATCTGGTGAGCCTCAAATAGAAAATATTATTCTAAACATAAAAAAAGAAAATTTAATTCCAATTTATGAAGTTAATGGGATTTATTTAATACGAGAATATGAATTTGAAGGATATAATGATAATGAAAATCAACATAACCATGATGAAGATGAACTATTTCACCCTGCAATCTGGCTAGACCCTGAAAATGCAAAAAAAATAGCCTTTTACATGGCTAGAAAACTATCAGAAAAAGACAAGGTTAATAAAAATAAATACCTATCAAACTACAAAAATTTTGAAGAAAAAATTAATAATTTAATTACTTATGGGAAAAACAAACTATCTAAATTAAAAAATAAAAACTTCATTTCTTATCATTATTTATATCCATACTTTACAAACAGATTTTCACTTGATTACCTTGCAGTTATTGAGTTAGGTCATGGAAAAAAGCCAACAATAAAACATCTTAATCATATAATAAGCTTAATAAAAATAAAGAAAATACCTACAATTTTTGTATCTAAACAGTTTTATAACGAAAGGTATTTAAGACTTTTAAAAGAAAATGCATCTGTAAATGTTATAAAACTAGATCCATTTGGAGAAGGAAGCAATTATATAAAAACTATTAAAACTATTATAGATAAAGTTTACAAAGGGTTAAATACATAAAATGAACGATTTTTTAAAGCTTAATATAGATAGGCAGTTTGCAGTAATAGGAGATAGCCACGGTTGTTATTACGAGTTTAAAGAACTTTTAGAGAAAATTTGGGAAAACTATGGGAAAGATACCTTTATTATAAGCGTTGGGGATAATATAGATAGGGGAGATTATAATTTAGATACACTAAGCTACTGTATTGAGCTTTTTGAAAAAGGAAAGTTTATAGAAGTCCAATCAAACCATATGGATAAATTTGTAAGATGGTTAAAAGGTAATAAAGTAAAAGTAAGTTATGGTCTTCAAAAAACAGTTGAAGAATTTCAATCTCTCTCTGTCTCTTTACAGGAAAAACTTAAAGAAAAAATACTAAACTACTGGGAAAAATTACCTCTTTATATAATAGTAAATGGCGATACAATTGTAGCCCATGCAGGAATAAAAGACGAATATATTGGAAAAAAGGACAAAAAAGTGAGAAGTTTTGTTCTGTATGGGGCAACAACTGGAAGATTTTTAGAAAATGGCTTTCCTGAAAGATTAGATTGGACTAAATGGAGAAAAGTAAATGAGAAATCTCCAAAAATAATATATGGGCACCAAGTTTTTGAAGAACCTTATATAAACAACAGAGCCTATGGAATAGATACAGGTTGTGTTTTAGGAAATAAATTAACTGCCTATTTACCGAAATTAGATAAGTTTGAATTTGTGAAGGCAAAAAAACAGTATTACTCTTTTGAGGAAAAATAGCTTTGGAGGTTTTTCTTTCACAGATGAAACTATTACCTGAATGGTATCCACACCACAGTACATGGACTACATTTCCTCAGAATCCAGAAACTTTCTTTGAATATCTAGAGGAAGCACAAGATATATTTGCCTATATGGTTAAGTTAATTAGTGAGGGAGAAAAGGTTTATATAAATGTGGATGATGAAATCCAAAAAAGCAAATTAATAAAAAAACTGGAAAAATATAAAGCAACTTCAAGCAATATAATTGTAAATACTATAAAAACCAACGATGCCTGGCATAGAGATTATGGAGCTTTCATAGTTTCAAAAGATGGAAATCCTTATGGGCTAAAATTTAAATTCAACAGTTGGGGAGAAAAGTATCCATATGAGTTAGATGATAAAGTTGGTGAAAAAATGTGCCAGATTTTAAAAATAAATTATGAAAAAGTAAATGTAGTTTTAGAAGGCGGTTCAATAGATACTAATGGCACAGATTTGTTAACAACAGAAAGTTGTTTACTTAATAAAAATAGAAACCCTAACTTAACAAAAAAAGAAATAGAAAATTTGCTTAGACACTATTTTGGAGTTAAAAGAATAATATGGCTAAAAGATGGAATTGTTGGAGATGATACAGATGGACATGTAGATGATATAACTAGATTTGTTAATGAAAAAACTATTATTACAGCAATAGAAACTGATGAGAAAGATGAAAATTACAAACCTTTAAAGGAAAATTTAGAAATTTTAAAGCAAACAGATTTTAATATTATTACTATTCCTATGCCTGAGCCTCAATACTTTGATTATCCAGATTTAAAAGGTTATAGATTGCCTGCAAGCTATGCAAATTTTTATATAACTAACAAGTATGTAATAGTTCCGATTTTTGATTGTCCACAAGACAAAGAAGCTTTAGATATAATCCAATCAGTTTTTGTTGACAGAAAAGTTGTTGGACTGTATGCTTATCCTATAATAATAGGACTTGGAGCTTTTCACTGTCTAACTATGAATGTGCCGAGGCTTAATGGCTTAAAATGAAAGAAATAATTTTATTTTTACACATTGTTTTTGCCTCTTTGTGGATAGGAGGAATGCTCTTTATGGCTATTGTTTTATCTCCTTATGTTAAAAAACTTCCCCTTAGTACTAAAATTTTCCAAGAAGTTGGAAGAAGATATAGTATTGTAGGAACAGTTATAGGACTTCCTATTTTGTTTATAACTGGAGTCTTAAACGCAGTTAATATAACAGGAATGGAGTTCACTGTTTTATTAAATAGTAGTCTAGAATATGCCACTACTTTAAAAGAAAAACTAATGTTTTTTTTATTAACTGTAATTTTAGCAGTTTTTCATGATTTTTATTTAGGACCAAAAGCAAATTTGTCCCAGAAGATAAAACTTATAACGAGAATTGTTGGTGTTATTAATTTAATTATTGGTTTAATTATAATATTCTTAGCAGTTAAATTAAGATTTGGTGGGGTGTAATGTTTTATGTTTCGAAGGTAAGTTTACTATTTTTTCTGTTAGCTTTAGTAGGGCTTTTTTCATCATTAATATTAAAAGCCACTTCTTTTGATTTTACACATTATGGAAAACTTGCAGTTTTTGGATTTATTCTTCCTACAGTTGTAGGTGCATTTTATCAAATAATTCCAAATTCTCAGCAAAAGAAATTAAATTCTAGCTTTATAGGATATATTGTATTTATGCTTTCCATTTTAAACCTATATTATCTTTACATAAATGATTTTGAAAAATCTTCATTTTTTATTGTTGCAGTTGCCTTGCTTTCAACAATACACTTAGCTTTTGTAATTAATAATTTAAAACCTATAACAGTTAAATTTTTATTATTTGCAAATATTTTTATGGTTTTATCTGCAATTTTTTTAATGCTTTCTGTTAAAAGTCCTCAATTTTCATTGCAAATAGCTATACATACATTTACTATTGGAGTAATGATTAACGCAGTTTTAGGAGTTCAAACTGCATGGATACCTATGATATATATGCAAGAACTTGGAAAAACTAAATTTGCAAAAGTTTTATTACAGTTGCTTGTTTATATACATCAGTTTATAGTTTTAGCAATTTTAGTAGGTTTTTATTTTGGAAATTATAAAATAGTTGGTGCTTTTGCTTTAGTAGAACTTGCTTTTATAATTCTTTTTATTAAATTTGTATTTTACGATAGTATAAAACCCCAATTTAAACTGCATGGAATTCCATATCAGGTTAAATTTTTTCTAACGGGACAGATATTTTTATTAGCAGGATTAATAGTAGCTCATATAATAGGAATATCTAACAAGTTTGAATTAATACCTTATCATGTAGACTTAATGGTTTACGGCTTTGCAGTGTTTACAATTATAGGAGGAATGGTTCATTTAGCTCCCCGTATTATATGGAATATTGTTTATGTAAAGAAAGCTCAGGCAATGAAGCAGATACCAAATGTAAAAGGTGTAATATCTAGAGAAAAAGCAGAGAAATTGTATTATGTAGCTTTAGTGGGATATTTACTTTTTGCTTTTTTTGATGTTTTATTTGGTGGGTTTATAGCTAGCTTAGTATATATTGTTTTTTTAGCTATCGTTATTTTTGGATTTTTAATGGATTTTTATAGGCTTTATGTATTATAGTTGTTCTTTATAAACTCCCTTAATTCATTTCTTTTGTCTGTTATAACAAAAACCTCTTGAACTGTAGAGCCTTTTTTTAGAAGTAGTTTTGCTCCTGCTTCAGTATCATATTGATAAGTTAATCTTAATTTTCCCGGTCTTCCTTTGGGGGTTGTTTTAATTCTTCCAGGAATTATAGATTTAACTAAACCAATCTTAATAAGTTCTTCTAAAGCCTTTTCTCCATCTTCTATTATGTGATGCTCTTTTTTTATGCCTTTTTTTCTGTATTTCATATTTCAAACAAGGGGCAAAAGCCCCACTTTACTAAAATGGTTTTTCAGGAACACTTTCCCAATCTTTTAGAAATCTTTCAAGACCAATATCTGTTAATGGATGTTTTGCAAGTTGAGCTATTACTTTGTAAGGGATTGTTGCTATATCTGCACCAATAACTGCAGACTCTATTACATGAAGTGGATGTCTAACTGATGCAACAATTATTTCTGTATCAAAATCGTAGTTATCTCTTATTGCTTTTATATCTGCTATTAAATCCAATCCTGTGTGGCTTATATCATCTAGTCTTCCTACAAATGGAGATATATAAGATGCTCCTGCTTTCATAGCAAGTAGTGCCTGAGCTGGAGAGAATATTAAAGTTACATTGGTTTTTATTCCTTTATACTCAAAATGCTTTACAGCTTTTAATCCTTCTACTGTCATAGGTATTTTTATAACAACATTACTTCCAAGCTCTGCAAGCATTTCACCTTCCCTTACCATGCCTTCAAAATCTGTGCTTGCAACTTCTAAGCTAACAGGTTTATCAGGAACTTCCGCAAGTATTTCTTTAACTACTTCCATAAATGGTCTTCCAGTTTTTGCTATCAATGTAGGATTTGTAGTAACTCCATCTAGTATTTTTAAAGAATTAGCTTCTCTAATTTCTTCAACATTTGCTGTGTCTATAAAAAATTTCATCTACTTACCTCCGTATAATTTGTTTATCTTATTATATTCTTTTTCAAATCTAGTTTTTATCCATTTTTTATCTAGCCATTCTATAGGGTGAACCTCAACTCCTTGAACTATTACACCAAAATGTAAATGATCCCCTACAGCTAGTCCTGTAGTATCTGTTAATCCTATGATTGTTCCTTTGGAAACTCTATCTCCTTCTTTTACTTTAAATTCTGCTAAGTGAGAATATATACTAAAGACTCCCATTCCGTGCTCAATAATTATAGTATTGCCATATATACCGAGATATCCTGCATAGACTACAACCCCATTATTTGCAGCTTGAACAGGGGCATTTTTTATAGAAGCAAAATCCATACCCTTGTGGTATGCATCTGCTCCTTTGATAATTTTCCCTTTATATTTGTATTTTCTGTAATCTGCAAATCCTCCAAGCATTTTCGAGTTTTTAAGTTGTTTAAAGGCTCCTTTAAAAAGAGGTTTATTAATAGATACTTTTTTAGTTATACTGTGTATGAAATCCTCGTTTTTCTTTCTCAGTGTCTTATTTACATATTTAAATAACTCTATAGGATTATCTGACTCAAATCCATCTTCTTCAGCTAAAGGTTTTACCTTTGTTTCAATGAAGCTATCTGATAGGTTTATTACACTTCTTTTATACCTTTTTCTTTTAAAAAAGTATATTAAAGAATGGCTAGCTCTGTTTCCTGCTTTATCCACTGCATAAACTATAATAGGTTTCTTTTTATTCCACCAATAAGGATAAGGAAAAGCACAACCATAAATTGATTGGTTTTTAAACATGCCGTTAAAACAGTTAAACTCTAATTCTCCAACTTTGATACCTGTTTTTTCTATATCCTTGGAAACTCTAAAAAATACGAATCCAGTTCCTCCATTCATTATAGAGGCAGGAGATGATAAAACACTTAAAGTAGGAGGTGTTAAATCTACTTCTACATCAAGTTCTAATCTTTGAGCGTTAGAAAGTAATGAACCATCTTTTGCTATAAATAGAAGTTTAGCTTTTCCTTCTCTTAGTCCTAATTTTCTTGCTTTTATTTCAACTGTATAATCTTTAGAATTTACACCTTCAGGAATATTTTTATCTTCAAGGATTTTTATATTTTTATTATTTTGCAGGATAAATACCTCTACAGATTTTATTCCTGGATTATTATCACTTACTTGAAAAGAAATTTCTTTTCTGGCTCCTATATATTGAGGTTTTTCTTTAAATGAAATTTCTGGCTTGGTAAAATCTATTATTCCTTTATAATAAGAGTATCCTCCAGCTATTGCAAGGATAATTATTAGTATTAAAAAAATCCTTATTCTCAAGCTTAAACCTCCTATATTCTTACGGGTATATTTTTACTTTTTAAGTATAGTTTTACTTCTTCTATTGTTAATTCTTTGAAGTGGAATAACGATGCAGCCAATGCAGCATCAGCTTTTCCTTCTGTAAATGCCTCATAAAAATGCTCTTTTTTTCCTGCTCCTCCAGATGCAATTACAGGAATTGATACTGCTTCACTTATAGCTCTTGTTAATTTAATATCATATCCAGACTTAGTTCCATCTTTGTCCATTGAAGTTAAAAGTATTTCTCCTGCTCCTAATTCTTCAACCATTTTTGCCCATTCTACTGCATCTTTTCCTGTAGGTGTTCTTCCACCATTTATATAAACTTCCCAACTACCATTTTCTTTTCTTTTTGCATCTATAGCAACAACAATAGTAGAAGAGCCAAATCTTATCGCTGCATCTTTTATTAGCTTTGGGTTTTTAACAGCAGCGGAATTTATAGAAACTTTATCAGCTCCACTTTCTAATAGTTTCCTTATATCATCTAAACTTCTAACTCCTCCGCCAACTGTTAGAGGCATAAAAACAGTTTCTGCTGTTTCTTTTACAACATCTAGAATTATATCTCTGTCTTCTGCTGATGCAGTAATATCTAAAAAAACAAGTTCATCAGCTCCTGCCTCATCATAGGCTTTTGCAGCCTCAACAGGATCTCCTGCATCTATTAAATTTACAAAATTAACCCCCTTGACAACTCTACCTTTGTTAACATCTAGGCATGGAATTATCCTTTTTGCCAGCATTTACTCGCCTCTATGTTCATGCATATGTTCATGATTATGGTGATGCTTACATTGTCCCCTCTTACCCATAGGGAATTTTTCCCATTTAGTGTTATAGTTATCATAAAGCCAATTTGCTACGGCTACTTTTTCTTCATCTGTCATATTTTTACCAATAGGAGGCATAACTCCAAATTTTTGCAAAGCCATTGGTAAACATTTGGCTTTTTCTGCAGAAGGATTAGTAATATAATCAACTACGAATTTTATGAAGTCTTCCTTGTTAGGATAAAAATACTTTATTCTCGCAGATACTTCTGGAAATGGAGGTGCTTTTATAGGTGGTTTTTTCCCTGCTTTAATCGTATTTTCTATTTCTTTCATTTTTTCCATAGTTATTTCTGATAAGTGACAAGAAGAGCAATACTTTTTGTAAATCTCAAATCCATCTCCAGCTAAACAAGTTGTTGCAAAAAAAGAAGTTCCTAAAACTAATAATTTTAATTTTTTCATAATAAATTCTCCTTTATATCAGGTAATTTTTCTATTTCTTCATAAGGGAAATTTTTTAAGTATTCTCTAAAAGATACATCTACTTGTATTCCTTCTCTTTGTAATAAAGATTTTAGTTTTAAGAATATTTTTTCTCCTTGTTTATCCAAATCTGTAAGTAGTATACAAAGATTTGCAAATTCAAGGTCTTCTACAACATCGTAAAATTTTTTTCCTTTTATTGGATAAATACTTTCAACTCCGTATAATTTTAATCTTCTGACGTCATTTTTTCCTTCAACAACAACATATGTATTTTCTTCTTTTGATACATTTATAAGCTTTTCAACCCAATCTTTAAATGAATTAAACTCCATCCTTTTTCTTTCTAGTAAATAAATTCTTGAAAAATTCGATAATTTTTTCAATAACTAGCTTTAAAGAGTTTCTATCGCTCTTATCCTCTTTTAATCTAGATTTTACATATTCTTCACCCTTTAACTCTTTTAGATAAGCAACAACTTCTGTTAGAACTTCCAATGGATTAAATGGCTTTGACATTATCTGATTTACACCAAGACTTTGAAAGTATTCTTTGTCTTCGTCTGAAATATTTTCTGTTAGAATTATAAATGGAATTTGTAGATTTAGCTTTTTAGTAAAATGAACAATTTGAACTGCAGGTTTACCACCTACATATACCTCGGAAATTATTCCATCTATATCTGGGGTTTCCTGTATATACTTTTTTGCTTCTTCTATATCTGTAAAATATGCAATTTCAGACTGACTGAGGCTAGCTACATCTTTTAGAACTTCATACGTTTCTCTATTGTCATCTAGTAAGATTAACTTCATCTTTCTTACCTCTTACACAAATTTTATTTCCGGCACTTTAGGAATAAATCCATGTTTTTCTGCTTCTTCTAAAAACTTTATAATAGCTAGCCTACCCCTGTCCCCATAGTCTACAGTAAGTTCATTGACATACATACCTATAAATTTATCTGCTTTTTCTTTATTTAAATCCCTTGCATATTTCATAGCAAAATTAACAGCTTCATCTCTATGCTCGAGAGAGTATTTAATACTTTCTTTTAAAATATTACTTACATCTTTCATAACCTCTTCACCAAGGTCTTTTCTTATAACATTTCCCCCTAAAGGTAATGGTAAACCATCTGTTTTTTCATACCACCATTTGCCTAAATCTATAATACAGTTTAAACCTTCATCTTTATACGTTAATTGCCCTTCGTGTATAATTAACCCAGCTTCATATTTTCCTTCTTTTACAGCAGGTATAATTTCGTCAAAGGGAACTACCTCATAGTTGAACTTATTTGTTTCTAGGAACAAAGACAATGCTAAAAATGCAGATGTTAGAGTTCCTGGAACAGCAATTTTTATTTCCCTTAATTTTTCAAAAGGAATATCTTCTCTAGAAACAATCATAGGACCATAATTATCTCCCATACTAGCTCCACTTGATAACAACGCATACTTATCAGCTATATAAGGAAATGCATGAATAGAAACAGCCGAAACTTCATAAACTCCTTCTAGTGCTTTTTTATTTAGTGTTTCTATGTCTGCTAAAACATCTATAAATTCATAACCTTTTGTGTCTATCTTTTTTTCATTTATTGCATAAAACATGAAAGCATCATCTGAATCAGGGCTATGTGCTATGTGTATTTTCAATGTTAAAACCTCTTTTTTTTACTAACTAAAGCTAATTTTAACTTAAATTAAGTTTTTTTGCCAAAATTTCAAAATCTTCAAAAATAGGTGCTTCTATTTTTATATTTTTTTTTAAAAAGGGATGTATAAACTCTAAACTTCTTGCATGGAGCATTTGTCTTTTTACTTCTTTTAACAAAGGATCTTTTACTGTTTTATAACCATAAGTTTTGTCTCCAACAATAGGATGTCCAACTTTTGATAGATGTATTCTTATTTGATGTTTCCTTCCTGTTTTTATGTCTATTTTAAAAAGCGAATAGTTTTGAGTTGTTTTTAGTGTGTAAATTGTAGATTTTGCAGGCTTATTTTCTATGTTTATAGAGATAACCTTTTTCTTAAAACTGGCTTTATTATGAGATATTGCTAAATACAACTTTTTTACTCTTTTATCTTCCCAAAGCCTTTTAAATTTCTCAAAAATTTTGTAATTTCTGGCAAAAAGTAAAACTCCTGATGTTTCAAAATCCAGCCTATGTATTGCTTTTACAGACTTTCCAAATTTTTTTCTTAATAAATCTTCAATAGAGCCTTTCTTGTTTTCTGATATATAAAAAGGAGGCTTGTTAACGGCAATTATGTAATCATCTTCATAAACTATATTTTTTTCTGAAAACTTGAAATTTAGGTTTTTGTTGTTAAGTAAAGGAACTTCTACAATATCTCCAATATTTAAATTATGGTTTGCTATCCAAACCCTTTTACTATTCACAAGAACATTTTTGGTATCTATTAACTCTTTTGCTTTATTTTTAGAGATGCTTAGATTTTCTGCTAAAAAGCTCTTTAAATCTTGAGATTTATTTACAATAAAC